>JAISNS010000242.1 GCA_031276105.1 Dysgonamonadaceae bacterium | reverse complement strand
ATAAAAGTCGAAACATCGGTATCAATGAACAGTTTGGAACTTTCATAATATTGTTGATGGTTATAAGCCAAAAGGCCGGAAATATCCAACGGAATTTTGTTCGGTATCTCTACTTTTCCTTCCAATGCAACGCCGTTGTACGCATTTCCCAATTGCATATCCAAACTATAAGTAGAAGATACTTTCGACATGCTCCGGTAACCGACGCCCAAGTAAATTTGATTGGCGCTCATGGAAGATATATTTCCCCCGAAAGCAATTGTGATTTCATCGCTCATCTGGATGTCCAAAAATAAATCGAATGTTTTATTTTCGGCGTCGTACCGGGCATGAGGCAATATTTCTTTTATCTTGGGATTGGTCAATAAATGAAAATAAGTTCTTTTGAAGTCTTCGATAGTGAATGCATTATTGTTATCTCTTTGTATCTGGCTTTCAATGTATATTTTTTGCATTTTAGTGACTCCGGAAATATGGATGTTCTTGAAAATCAGGTTCGGTAAAGACGCCTTGTAAGCCGTTCTTTTGGCTTCAACTTCTGCGAGGCAGGTTCTCCTGTGAATACATTTTTTTATCGAATCAATCGCGGCAAGCGTCGTATTATAACCTGTTTTATACAATTGTTCGGCTTTATGAAAATCCAATAAACCAACGTCTTCCGGTATAAATTTCAATATTATTCCTTCGTTGGCGCCAATATCATAGTTCGATTTTTGCATGACAATACTTTCCATTTGTTCGTATATACTTTGTTCAGCCGGTTTTATTTTCTTATTTCCGGCTACGGAAGAGCCGATTACAAAGTCCGGATTCCATGCGTTTTTCATTGGTTCGACAGGAAAATTGTCATAAATTCCGCCGTCGAACAACGGGATACTGTCTTTCAATATCGGTTTAAATACAAAAGGAAAGGTCATCGAAGCTCTTACGGCGTCGCCTAAATTTCCATTCCTGAAAACGATTGCTTTTTTGTTATACACATCCGAAGCAATGCATAGAAACGGGACGAATAATTGGTCGAAATCGCCGTTGCATTGGGCGTTGGCCTGAGAAAATATATGCAGGAACGCTTGATTTATCTGAATAGGATTGGTTAAACTGTTCGGCAAAATGGCATTCCGTATTTTCAGTGAATCTTTGATAGGAATGTTTAAACTGATAAAATCCGGTTTTTCGCGTTTTTTACGGAAGTAATATTGATAACCTTCCTCCACTTTTCCGGTTTGCCAGTGATTGAATTCTTCCGATAAAAAGAGCGTTAACATTTCTTCCGGCGAATAGCCCATCGCATACAGGCTTCCAACAATAGCGCCAATGGAAGTTCCTGCTATATAGTCGATTGGAATACAATTATCTTCCAACGCTTTAATAACGCCGATATGTACGGCGCCTTTTGCTCCGCCACCACTAAGAACTAAGCCAACTTTTTGGGAATAAGCGGAAAACATGCCGAAAAGTATAATCAGATTTATTAAAAATACTCTTTTGAACATCAGATAACCATTAAAACAAACAAATATACGAAGATTTATTTTTAATATACTAAAATAGTTTGTATTTTTGTTCTTTAATTTATCTAAAAATATATACAAAATTTATGCCAAACAGAATTAAAAACAAAAAAAGAAGACAAGTTACCGCTTACTTGCCGGTAATTATTTTATTATTAATCACCGTTTATCCTATGGTACAAGCAAAAAATCCGCTTTTAAGTAAATTCAACACCCCTCACGGAACCGTTCCTTTCGATAAAATCAACATATCGGATTACGAACCGGCTTTCGAAGAGGCAATGAAAATGCACAACTTGGAAATTCAAAAAATCACTTCCAACAACGAAACGCCTACTTTCCAAAACACGATCGAAGCCCTGGAATATTCAGGCGAAAGGCTCGAAAAAGTCAGCAACGTTTTTTTCAATCTGCTCAGCGCCGAAAGCAACGATGAGATGATGGAAATCTCCAAACGAATTCAACCTAAACTGACAGAGCACAGTAACAATATCAGCTTAAACGAACGTTTGTTTCAAAGGGTCAAAGCCGTTTACGAACAGCGCAATCAACTCCATTTAAATAAAGAGCAAAGCCGTTTATTGCAAAACACCTACGACGGTTTTACCGACCAAGGCGCTAATCTAAGTCCGGACGACAAAACGAAATACAGGGAACTCTCATCCAAATTGAGTTCGTCCACCCTGCTTTTCGGACAAAATTCATTGAAAGCAACCAATGCTTATACATTGCTGATTACCAATGAAAAAGATTTGGCCGGTTTGCCGCAGGACGTAATAGACGCCGCCGCCCTAAAAGCCGATTCCAAAGAAAAAAAAGGATGGATATTTGATTTATCTGCGCCAAGTTACATCGCCTTCATGAAGTATTCCTCGAAGCGCGACTTGCGCCGGGAATTATATCAGGCTTACAATACAAAATGTATCGGCGGAGAATACAATAATCTTCCGGTTATCAAAGATATAGTAAATACTCGCTTAGCGATTGCCCGCCTAATGGGCTACGATTCGTATGCCGGCAGGGTTTTGCGCAAGCGGATGGCGGCCAATTCGGATAACGTTTACCAATTATTAAATGAATTATGGACGGGATTTAGCGCTTCCGCCATGCAGGAATACCGCGAAGTTCAGGGTTTTGCGATAGGGAAGGAGGGACATTCTATCGACGTAACGCCTTACGACTGGTCGTATTATTCCGACAAACTGAAAGACGCCAAGTATGAACTGAACGACGAAAAAATCCGTCCTTATTTTGAACTGGAAAATGTGAAAAAAGGCGTTTTCGGTTTGGCGACCCGTCTGTATGGAATTACCTTTAAAAAGAATCCCCAAATACCGGTTTATCATCCTGAAGTAGAAGCATTTGAAGTGTATGATAAAACCGGCGCTTATTTAGCGGTACTCTACACCGACTTTTTCCCTCGCGAAGGAAAACGATCCGGCGCTTGGATGACTGAATATCAAGGACAAGAAGTAAGAAACGGAAAAACGATTCGTCCGCATGTTTCTATTGTGATGAATTTTACCCGTCCAACGGCGACTAAGCCGGCTTTGTTGACGTTCGATGAAGTCGAAACCTTCCTGCATGAATTTGGTCATTCCCTGCATGGAATGTTTGCTTCGACAACGTATCCAAGTCTTTCCGGGACAAGTGTTTATCGCGACTTTGTCGAACTTCCTTCCCAATTGATGGAAAACTTCCTGATCGAAAAAGAATACCTTGATTCATTTGCCGTCCATTACCAAACAGGAGAAAAAATGCCTCAGGAATTGGTAGATAAAATCATCAACGCCGCGAATTTCAACGTTGGTTACCTGTGTTTGCGGCAATTGTCGTTTGCTTATCTGGATATGGCTTTTCATACAATTACGGAGCCGTTTGCATCTGATATTAAAGACTTTGAACAAGAAGCTGTCCGGAAAACACTGGTCATGCCGCCGGTAGAAGGAACGCTTATTTCGCCGGCTTTCAATCATATTTTTTCCGGTGGATATGCCGCCGGTTACTATTCTTATAAATGGGCGGAAGTATTGGATGCAGACGCATTTGCGCTGTTCAAAGAAAAAGGAATCTTCAATCCCGAAGTCGCCCGTTCGTTTCGGGAAGAGGTGTTGAGCAAAGGTGGAACGGAAGATCCGATGGAACTGTATATCCGTTTTCGGGGACAGAAACCTTCAACCGAAGCATTAATGAAACGCAGTGGAATCGTTCGCTAACAATTAATTAAATAAAATATGAGAACAATAATTATCAGTCTTTTAATCGTTTTTGCTATGAGCGCTTGTGAAAAACAAAATCCATTCTTTGAAAAGTGGGATAATCCCTATGAAGTTCCGCCGTTCGATAAAATTACCGTCGCCGATTACCGCAACGCTTTTATAAAAGGAATGAAGGATCAAGAAGCTGAAATTGAAGCTATTGTAAACAATCAGGAAACGCCTTCTTTCCGAAATACCATCGTAGCTTTCGATGCGTCCGGTTTGTTGTTGACCCAAGTCGCCGCTGTTTTTTTTGAACACGCGAGCGCCAACGGAACGCCGGAAGTGCTGACTTTGGAAAGCGAGATAACTCCTTTACTCACGCAGCATAGCGACAAAATCAGGATGAACCCGAAACTGTTTGAGAAAATTAATTTCGTGAAAGAAAACGTCGATTATTCCACGTTAACTCCCGAAGAAACAACGCTATTGAAGCAATTGCATCTTGATTTTGTCCGCAACGGAGCCATGCTCGACGAAAAAAACGGGACAAGATTGAAAGAAATCAATGAAAAATTATCAATATTGGAAAATCAGTTTAGCCAAAACCTGCTCGAAGAAACCGGTTCTTATCGCTTAGTGATTGACAATGAAGAAGATTTGGCCGGTTTGCCGGAAAATGTAATTCTCTTGGCTACCAATCGCGCCGAAAAAGCGGGAATGGCCGGAAAATGGCTGTTTGGCTTAGATAATCCGAGCATTATGCCGTTCTTATTTTCCAGCGACAAGCCGGAATTAAGGAAAGAAATTTTTACGGCTTACCTGAATCGTTGCAACAACAACAATCGGTTTGATAATAAAGAAATACTCAAAACTATTGTCGTTTTACGAAAAGAAAAAGCCAATATATTGGGTTACAATGATTTTACCGATTATGTTTTAGAAAAACGAATGGCTAAAAATGCGGCAAACATTTACGAATTATTGAATCGAGTCTGGACGTCAGCAATCGAAAAAGTCAAGGAAGAACACGACGAAATGCAAGCGCTGATAGGGGAGGGGAGTGACCTAATTCATTCGGATTGGAGATATTATGCAGAGAAAGTGAAAGCAAAAAAATATGACTTTTCCGATGAAATGGTGCGTCCTTATTTCAAAGCCGAAAACGTCAGAGACGGACTTTTCCATACGTACAAGCTGCTTTATGGGATTACATTCAAG
Source organism: Dysgonamonadaceae bacterium (assembly GCA_031276105.1). GTDB lineage: Bacteria > Bacteroidota > Bacteroidia > Bacteroidales > Azobacteroidaceae > Azobacteroides. The sequence continues at coordinate 794 of JAISNS010000242.1, read as the reverse complement.
GAGTTAACCGACATTCCCAAACCCAACAAAGATGCACAGGCTTTTGTTTGCATCGACAAGGACGGCGTGACCGAATTGGGCGTTTTATACTTGGATTTATACGCGCGTCCGGGACTGAAAAGGGGAGGGGCTTGGTGCGGAACTTACCGCGAAGCCTTCCAAAACAGCGAAGGACAACGGGTTAAACCGATAACCTACATCACCTGCAATTTTACTCCGCCCGTAGGCGACGAACCGGCGTTACTGACGTCGGACGAAGTCGAAACCCTGTATCACGAAAGCGGTCACGCCATGCACAATTTGTTCCGGAATGTGAAGTACCACCTGACAAGCGAAGTTCCGTATGATTTCGTTGAATTTCCCTCCCAATTCATGGAACATTGGGCGTTTGAACCGCAAGTACTGGCTTATTATGCCAAGCATTACAAAACCGGAGAAATTATCCCTAAAGACTTGGTAGATAAGATACAGGCAGCCTCCAAACAGGGACAGGGATTTGCAACCACCGAATATTTGGCAGCCTCGTTTTTGGACATGGATTATCACCGGGATTCTGTTCCGGAAAATATCAATGTGCTTGAATTTGAGGAAAATACATTAAAGGGTAGGGGACTGATACCCCAAATTCCGCCCCGTTATCGCAGTACTTATTTTCAGCATGTATTTACGAACAGTTACGCCGCCGGTTATTATTGTTATCTTTGGTCGGAAGTGCTTGATTGCGATGCTTTTGAAGCTTTTGTCGAATCGGGCGACATCTTCAATCAAGCGATTGCTGAAAAATACCGCAAAAA
>JAISNS010000238.1 GCA_031276105.1 Dysgonamonadaceae bacterium | reverse complement strand
CTTCCATGTTGGAGGAGATAATCCATGCGTCATATCCGGTAAAAACATGTTTGAGGCGTTCGCCTATCATCGAGTATAGGGCGATCAGATCGCGCGGATGAATGCGCTCACCGTAAGGCGGATTGGTAATCAGGATGCCTTTACCCGGATTTTCAGTCATTTGCTGGAAGGGGAGGACTTTGAGGTCGATGTATTTGGAAAGTCCTGCGTTTTTTACATTTTTTGCAGCGTTGGCAATGTTTTTCGGGGAAATATCCGACCCGTAACATTTGAAGGCAAATTCTTTTTCGCCGCTGTCGTCGGTACTGATGCTTTCGAATAATTCGGCGTCGAAATCGTCCCATTTTTCAAAAGCGTATTTCTGGCGGAAAACGCCCGGCGCAATATTTAATGCAATCAGGGCGGCTTCGATCAGGAGTGTTCCCGAGCCGCACATTGGGTCAACGAAATTGCTTTCGCCGTTCCAACCGGTTTTTAAGATCATTCCGGCGGCGAGCACCTCATTCAAAGGCGCTTCGGATTCGCTCAGGCGGTATCCTCTTTTGTGGAGCGATTCGCCCGAACTGTCTATCGAAAGGGAACAGTCGTTGTGCGAGATATGTAAATGGAGTTGAATGTCGGGATTGTTAATCCTCACGGATGGGCGCGGCAGGTTTCGCTCGGTGAAATAATCGACAATGGCGTCTTTGACGCGGTATGCGACAAATTTGGAATGGTCGAACGTTTCGGAGTAAACGACGGTATCTACGGCAAACGTTTTCTTTTCGGGCAGGTATTGCAGCCAATCCAATTTCTTGATTTGTTCGTAAACTTCGTCCGGATTGTTTGCTTTGAAATCGGCCATGGGCATCAAGATGCGAAGAGCTGTCCGGCAATGGAAATTTGCGCGGTACAGCAATCCTTTATCGCCTTCAAAGGCAACCATTCTTCTCCCGATTTGTACATTATTGGCTCCTAAATCAATTAATTCTTTCGCTAAAACTTCCTCCAAGCCGTAGAGGGTTTTTGCAATCATGTCAAAAGATGTTTTCATTTTATTTATTGGATATAAAAGTGCCTTTGCCGGAGTTCATGTCTTCGGCGCAGGTGATGATTATTTCTTTTACGCCTGCGGCAATGGCCCGGAATGCGTTTTCGAGTTTGGGAATCATGCCGCTTTTGATAATTCCTTTTTGCTTATACCGCTCAAACAGTTCGCGGTCGAGTTCTTTAATGATGCTGTTTTCATCGTTTTCGTTCAACAATACTCCCCGTTTTTCGAAGCAGTAAACCAAGCGTACATTGAATGTGTATGCCAAGGCTTTTGCTACTTCTGCGGCAATCGTATCGGCATTGGTATTCAGCAACTGTCCTTTGCCGTTGTGGGTGATGGGAGCTAATACCGGAATATAATCCTGTTCCAGCAATTCGGCAAGCACGGGAACATTCACGTCTTTTATGTCGCCGACATAGCCGTAATCAATTGATTCTACCGGTCGTTGGGACGACAGGATGAGGTTCATATCGGCGCCTGTCAGCCCGACCGCATCCAGTCGCATGGCTTGTAATTGGGCGACAATGTTTTTGTTGATTAATCCGGCATATACCATTGTAATTACTTTCAATGTTTCCCGGTCTGTAATCCGGCGTCCATCAATCATTTTTGTTTCAATGCCTAATTTTTCGCCTATATCGGTGGCCGAACGGCCGCCTCCATGAATCAATATTTTATTGCCGGCAATCAAGGCAAAATTATTCAGAAGAGTTTTTAACGATTCGGGGTCTTCTACAATTTTACCCCCAACTTTAATAATTGTTAGCTGGTTCATATATTGTTATTTAGTTGTCTTTTTCCCATTCTTTTAAGTGTTTATAAAGCAACCTTACCGGCAATCCCATCACGTTGTAAAAAGAGCCGTTAAGACTTTCTACTCCGATGTAGCCGATCCATTCCTGAACGCCATAGGCGCCGGCTTTATCGTAAGGATTGTATTTTTCGATATAATAATCAATTTCTTTTTCGTCCAGCGCGGCGAATGTAACCTGCGAAACGGCATAAAAAGTTTTTTGCTTTTTCCGGCTTGTGATGCATACTCCGGTGATTACTTCATGGGATTTTCCCGATAAGGTGCGGAGCATTTCTTTTGCTTCGGCTTCACCGTCCGGTTTGCCATACACTTTTCCGTCCAGCCAAACAATTGTATCGGCGGTAATCAACAGGGTGTTTTCCTGTATTTTTTCTTTGTAAGCTGCTGCTTTTGCACGGGCGATATAGACCGGAATTTCTTCTTTCCACAAATTGTCGGGATACGTTTCGTCTATACCGGACAGTGTTTTGATTTCATATTCCAAGTCCAATCCGGCTAATAATTCTTTTCGCCGGGGGGAATTGGAGGCTAAAATGATTTGATATTTTGATAAATTTTCCATCGCAGTGTTTTTTACCATCCGAAAGCGTCGGCTTTCATCCATTTATCTTGTGCTTTTAGTACTTGTTCGATGATATCGCGGGCAACGCCTTCGCCACCGTTTTGATGGGAAATATAGCGGGCAATGGCTTTTATTTCCGGCACGGCGTCGGCCGGGCAGGCGGGCAATCCGACGATTTTCATAATTTCGTAATCGGGGAGATCGTCGCCGACATAACATATTTCTTCCTGTTTCAAGTGGGTTTTGGAGAGGAAATCATTAAATTCATTGATTTTATGCCGGGCTTTCAGGTAAACGTAGCGGAAACCTAAATTTTCGAATCGTTTACGTACAGCCTGGGTATCACCTCCTGTGATAATACCTAATTGAAATCCTTGCTTAGCGGCTAATTGCATGGCATAGCCATCTTTTGTATTAATTATCCGCATCGGTTCGCCGCTGGGATGTAAAGGAATAGAATCGGGTGAAAGCACGCCGTCCACATCAAAAACAAAACCCTTTATCAGCGTTAAATCATAATTAATGCTACTCATTCTCTTTTATTAGCTAAACGCGTACAAAAGTAGAAAAATTTAGCTAATCATCGCTAATGAAAATTCAAATAAATTTTAATAATAATACGTATTTGAAATGGAATGGAACGTTTCTATTATCATTTCTTCTTCTTTTTCATAGATATATATTTTTTCTTCCTTCACTAAGACGCCTAAGGAAAGGGTGATATAAAATTTTCCCTCATTCATTAAACAACAGATTTGGTTCAAAGACAAGCGGCCTTTTTGCGATAATAAAAATAAAATCTGTCGACTTTTTCTGTCTACTTCGTCCTTATTCATAAATTATTTACTGTGATATTCAACTTTTAAACAAAATTACTTGTTTTTATCAATGAAACCATGACAGTTTCATTGATGCGCAAGAATTTTTATTCTCCAATTTTTAAAGTAAAGATTTTCGTAATGAAAAATAAGACGGAAATTGAGGCAATTGGAAATTCCTGTTGCTCAAAATAAAATAATCGTACCTGTTTTCATTTGCAAAATTTATGAACACGATTGATGTACAGAAGGAATTTATAAAAATTTTAGAGAGTAAAATTCCTAAAAAAACCAAGTTGGCCGATTTTATTTCGGATACGCTCCGGATTGAGAAGGAAAGCGCTTACCGGCGGTTGCGGGGTGAGGTTCAGTTTACGTTCAAAGAAGTAGTTTTAGTTGTCCGGCAGATGAATCTGTCGTTAGATGAAATCATACTGTATGCTTTTCCCGAAAGCAAAGTAAAAAATGTGCTGGAACTTCCGGCGTTACATTCGGATGTAGCCGGCGTCAACGAGGAAGCCTGCGATTACCTCATCGACAACGCAATCACGTTTCTTAGAACCTTGTCGCAACAGCCGTTCAGTGAATTTGGTTTAGCCGTTTCCGGCGTCCCGTTTCCGCTTTTTTTGAATTACAGTCATCTCTCCCGCTTTTATATAATGAAACACCTGCATCAAATGTCTAACCAAATGGCTTACATTCCTTTTGAAAAAATTTCCGAATCGAAAAGGCAAATCGAAGAACGGGAAGAATTTTACCTGCTCTACCGTCAGGTAAGGAATACATTTTATATTTGGGACAAAAAAATCATTCCCTTATTAGTACAAGACATTCAATATTTTCACAGTATCCGTTTGATTAAAGACGCAGAAATAAAGGAATTGAAAACGAATATTCTCCTGTTTTTGAATGATTTGGAACAACTGGCGATAGACGGAAAGTTTCGGGAAACCGGAAATAAGTTCGATTTATTTATTTCCGGACTGGACATTGACACTACGTATGCCTATATGTGGTCGGAGAAAGCGTATGTAGCTTTGTTTACGGCCTTTATTTTCTTTGCGACGGCTTCTCAGGAAGAAAATTTAGTAAATAAAATAATCCGTTGGGTGAGGAATATGAAACGGTGTTCTACGTTAATTTC
>JAISNS010000225.1 GCA_031276105.1 Dysgonamonadaceae bacterium | reverse complement strand
ATTTTATTTGATATGACAAAATAAATTGAAATGTTTTTCGACCCCTATTTTAAAATTAATCAACCGATAATTAAATGATTAATTCTTTTCGGACAGACACTATATAAGACTCGCTGGCAAGTCGAACTCTTCTTCAAATGACTCAAGCAACCTTAATTCCTAATTCCCTTACGGTTGCTTTCCGATGTAAGCCAAAATGCCGCCGTCCACGTATAAAACATGTCCGTTCACGAAGTCGGAAGCTGCCGAAGCGAGGAAGATTGCGGGACCGCGCAAATCTTCGGGAGTTCCCCAGCGAGCCGCCGGCGTTTTGGCGATGATGAACGAGTCGAACGGATGTCGCGAACCGTCGGCCTGCCGTTCGCGCAATGGCGCTGTTTGAGGCGTCGCAATGTAGCCCGGGCCAATACCGTTGCATTGGATGTTATATTCGCCGTATTCGGAAGCAATGTTCCGCGTAAGCATCTTCAAACCTCCTTTTGCAGCGGCATACGCCGATACGGTTTCGCGTCCCAATTCACTCATCATCGAACAGATATTGATTATCTTTCCGCCTCCTTTTTTTATCATGCCCGGTATAACCGCTTTGGAAACAATGAAAGGGGCGTTCAAATCTACGTCAATGACTTGGCGAAATTCGGCCGCACTCATTTCAATCATGGGTATCCGCTTGATAATACCGGCATTATTTACCAAGATATCAATGATGCCTGCTTCCGATTCGATTTGTTTGACCATTGCATTGACCTGTTCCTCGTTGGTCACGTCGCAAACGTAACCTTTTGCCTCAAAGCCGGCTTCTTTATAAGCGGCCAATCCTTTATCTACCAATTCCTGTTTCAAATCGTTGAATACGATTTTCGCGCCGGCTTCGGCATAAGCCGACGCAATAGAAAAACCGATGCCGTAAGAAGCGCCGGTTACTAAAGCTACTTTCCCTGTTAAATCAAATGGATTCATCTTTGTTAATTATTTTTTTTGTGAATAATGATTTGTACTTTATCTCAATTCGGTTTCTTTAAAGAAATCCTGATCGCCATAATCCAAGTTTTCGCCGGCCATTCCCCAAATAAACGTATAATTGGCGGTTGCGGCTGCCGAATGAATCGACCACTCCGGGGAAATAACCGCCTGATTGCCTTTCATCCATATATGACGGGTTTCGGAAGGTTCGCCCATGAAATGACAAACGGCCTGTCCGTCGGGTACTTCAAAATAAAAATAGGCTTCCATCCGCCGGCTGTGTATATGGGCGGGCATGGTGTTCCAAACACTTCCGGGAAACAATTCGGTCATTCCCATCTGTAATTGACAGGTCGGTAAGACTTGCGAAACCAACATTTTGTTGATATTTCTGTGATTGGCTCCTTCCATCGATCCCATTTCAACCGTTATAGCGGCTGCTTTGTTGACTTTTTTATCCGGATAATTGCGGTGTGCCGTAGCCGAATTGAAATAAAATTTGGCCGGATTGTCCGCTGATTTACTTTCGAAAGTAACTTCCCTGTCGCCGGCTCCCAAATACAGGGCTTCTTTATAATCCAATTCGAAAACCGTTCCATCGACCGTAACTATACCCGGCCCGCCGACGTTGAATGTTCCTAATTCACGCCTCGAAAGGAAAAACAACGATTTCAACGGATCAATAGCTTCCAATTTCAATTTTTCCCCGACAGGCATTGCTCCGCCCACAATTAAGCGGTCGTACAGCGTGTAAACCATATTTACTTCATTCGCAGTAAATAACGTTTCGATCAGATGTTCTTTTCTCAATTGGTACGTATCGTACCTTTTTACATCCGCCGGATGGGCGGCATAACGCAATTCATAATTTGTTTTCATACATTTATATTATTTTATTCTTCAAATTCTGTATAATAATCAATATTTTCTTTCATCAATATATCAATGGGTACGTAATTGATTTTTGTAACCGTTTGTTTGAAAATCAACTCCCGGCACATGTCGCGGACGGAGCAATAGACCTGTTTTTCGGGACGTTGCGCTATCAGGTAAGAGATTAATCCCTGTTTCAGGTAATTGACGTTTTTTTCCAATAAATCATAACCTAAAACACGAATTTCCGTTTGCTTCATGGCCTCTAAACAGACGGCCAAACGATATACCTTCGAATTGAAGGCGATAGCCGATTTAATTGATTTATGTTTGAAAAAGATTTCTTCCAGCAACTGTAAATTGGTTTCGTCATTGTCGGACAGCCAAACATCGATCAGTTTTAAATTTTCTTTTAAGCAACAGTTTTCGATATAATTGATAAATCCTTTGTAGCGTTTGACGGTTTGATTGGAAAAACCGTCTTTTTTTCGTTGTGTACGGATAATCAGGATTTCAGCTTGTTCCGGACAGTTTTCAAGCAATAATTTTGCCGCCACATATCCGCTTTGGAAAGAGTTTTGTCCGTAATAAGTCAGGAAAGTCGTATTTTCGATCATCGAATCGAAAAACGAAAATGGAATATGATGTTCCGACAATTTTGAGATGAAATCCAATGTTTCGGCGCGAAAAATCGGCGATAAAATGACTCCATCCGGCAGTTGCGACAAGATTGTTTCCGCTACTTCCGTAAACGATGAGGCATCCAACTGATCGAAATATTTTTTGTCGATAAACACATTGTAGTTTTCAAAATTTATGGCTGCACAGTCGAAACTGTTCGCTACGCCGTCCCAATAATCGCCGGCTTTATATGTGGGAATGATGCAGGCAAAACGGTATTGCTTTTTGGATGCTAATGAACGGGCAAACAAATTCGGCGAATAATTCAATTCTTTCAATGCCTTATTGACGGCTTCCATGCTTTGAATGGATACATCGCCCCGTTTATGAATCACCCTGTCCACCGTTCCTTCCGAAACGCCGGCCAATAAAGCAATGTCTTTAATTCGTATTCTGTTTCGCTGCTGATTTTCCATTCCGAATACTGAAAATTTACTGATTTAGTGTATGTACCACAAGTAAAAGTTATGCAAAAGTAATATATATTTCATAAGTTATAAAATTTTTTTCTACTTTTGTGTACGAACACGGTATATATTTTCTAATTATAAAAATTATGTTATCATGAAAAAATTCATAGACAAAGACTTTTTATTACAAACGGAAACTGCAAAAGAATTGTATCACGAACATGCAGAGAAACAACCGATTATTGATTATCATTGCCATTTGAATCCGTCCTTGATTGCCGGTGATTATCAATTCAAATCGTTAACGGAAATTTGGTTGGGAGGCGATCATTACAAATGGCGGGCAATGCGTACCAACGGTATCGACGAGCGGTATTGCACGGGAAATGATACTTCCGACTGGGAAAAATTTGAAAAATGGGCGGAAACCGTCCCCTACACCATGCGTAATCCGCTCTATCACTGGACGCACTTAGAACTGAAAACCGGTTTTGGTATTGAAAAATTGCTTTCGCCCAAAACTGCCCGGGAAATTTACGACGAATGTACGGCCAAATTGCAAACGCCTGAATATTCGGCACGCAACCTGATGCGAAAATACAAAGTCGAAGTGGTTTGTACGACCGACGACCCGGTTGATTCGCTCGAACATCATATAAAGATAAAAAATGATGGTTTTGAAATCAGCGTTTTACCGACTTGGCGTCCGGATAAAGCGATGGCCGTAGAAAATCCGTCCGCTTTTCGCGCCTATATCGAGGAATTGTCCCGTGTTTCGGGAGTAACGGTTTCTTCATTCGACGATATGGTTTTGGCGCTTCGCAAACGGCAGGATTTCTTTGCCGAATGGGGTTGTAAGCTTTCCGACCATGGAATCGAAGAGTTTTACGCCGCCGATTATACGGAAGCCGAAATTAAAGCCTTGTTTAATAAGGTATATGGAGGAAAAGCATTGACTTATCCCGAAATTATCCAATACAAATCGGCCATGCTCGTTCTTTTTGCCGAAATGGATTGGGAAAAAGGATGGACACAGCAATTTCATTATGGCGCTATTCGGAATAATAATACACGATTATTCAATAAATTGGGGCCGGATACGGGATTCGATTCTATCGGCGTTTTCCTCACGGCTAAAGCAATGGCTAAATTTTTTGACCGGCTCGACCGGCAGGAAAAATTAGCCAAAACCATCATTTACAACCTGAATCCGGCTGATAACGAAATGGTAGCAACGATGATCGGCAATTTTCAGGATGGAAGCGTTGCCGGAAAAATGCAGTTCGGTTCCGGCTGGTGGTTCCTTGATCAAAAGGACGGCATGGAAAAGCAACTGAACGCGCTGTCGGTACTGGGACTGCTGAGCCGTTTTGTCGGTATGCTTACCGATTCGCGCAGTTTCCTGTCGTATCCGCGCCACGAATATTTCCGCAGAACGTTGTGTAATTTAATCGGAAATGACGTTGAAAATGGATTATTGCCGGCAGAAGAATTGAATTTCCTCCGACAAATGGTCGAAGGAATCAGTTATTATAATGCAAAAAACTTCTTCCGGTTTTAGTCGTTATACAATATCGACGCTGCACTGCACCGGTGCACGTGCGTGCACGGTCGCGGTGCAGGCACGTGTATCTCTTTTTCTCTGTTTATTGTACTTCGAACTGTGCGGTAATTGCTTCGTCGTCCGAATGATTCCCAACAAAAATACGGTAAATACCTGTCGGAAGTTTCATCCCAAGAGCCTCATCGTTCCATTTTTGGAAGTCTGACACCGGAATGGAAACCTGTACCTTGGTCGTTTCGCCGGCATTGACGGATACCCTTTCAAAATGACGCAATTCTTTCAGCGGATAGTTTTTTCCGTCCGGATATTTTACATATACCTGTGCAACGGCATCGCCTTTTCGTTTCCCCGAATTTTTGACTTTAAAAGCCAGACGGACAGTTTCGCCTGCCGTGTAAGATTGTTCGGGCTTCGATGCCCATGCGTATTCAAAACGGGTGAAACTCAGTCCGTAACCAAAAGGATACAGCGCTTTTCCCTTAAAATAGCGATAGGTGCGATTCGACATGTCATAGTCTTCAAAGTCGGGCAAATCACGGTCGTTGGCATAAAAAGTGACCGGCAAATGGCCGGACGGATTGTAATGTCCGAAAATAACATCGGCAATCGCTTTTCCGGCAAATTCACCGCCGTACCAAGCATTCAGGATAACCGGAATGTGCTGAGATTCCCATTCAAGCGCAATTGCGCTTCCCGTCATCAAAACCATTACAACCGGTTTTCCGGTAGTTTTCAGCGCTTTCAGAAAATCAGTCTGTATTTTCGGTAAAGCAATGGAAGTGCGGTCGCCCCGGTAAAAACCATCGGTCTCCACCGGCATTTCTTCGCCTTCGATCCGGGGACTGATTCCTCCGGCATAAATAATCAAATCGGCGTCTTTTACGTTATTCAAGGCGGCGGCAAAAGAAGCCGGCGTTTTTCCGTAATAACCAATGACTGTGTCGCAATAAATGCTTACTTTGCCGCCCACTTCGTCGCGGATGCCATCCAATAAAGTAATAATTCTGGAAGGGAAACCGTTGTAGTTGCCCAATTGCGTTTCCGCGTTGTCGACATTCGGGCCGACAATCGCTATTTTCTTCAAATTTTCCTTTTTGATTGGGAGCAAATTGCCGTCGTTTTTCAGCAAGACGATGGATTGTTGCGACATTTTCAGCGCATGTTCCTTATGGGCGGCACGTTCCAGCGCCGTCGAATCAATAGTGGAAAACGGCACTAAGGGTTTCGGATCGAATAAGCCCAAACGTAAACGAATGGTAAACAGGCGTTTTAGCGAAACGTCGATTTGTTCTTCGGTGATTAATCCTTCTTTCACGGCTTCTATCAGTCCCCGGTAGGCCGAAGTTCCACAATCGACGTCCGTTCCATGATAGACGGCGTCGGCGGCTGCAAGCGGAGCGCCCGGATGCGTTTTATGGTGATTATAAAAATCATCAATCGCCCCGCAATCGGAAGTTACATAACCGGTAAATCCCCATTCTTTTCGCAAAATATCGATCATCAGTTTGTCGCTGCCGCAACAGGGTTGTCCTTCAAAGGCATTGTAAGCGCACATGAATCCGGCGACTCCCACATCGGCTAAAGTCTTAAAAGCGGGCAAATAAGTATCCCATAAATCGTAATTGCTCACGCGAGCGTTAAAACTGTGGCGATTGTGCTCCGGGCCGCTGTGAACGGCGAAATGCTTGGCACATGCGGCCGCTTTCAGATAGTGCGGGTCGTTGCCTTGCAAACCCTGCACAAAGTTCGAGGCCAATGTTGCCGTCAGGAAAGGATCTTCCCCATAGGTTTCCTGTCCTCTACCCCAACGCGGGTCACGGAAAATATTAATATTCGGCGTCCAGTAAGTCAAACCGCGATAAATCCGGTAATCCTCTTTGGCGGAGGCCGTATTGTAAATAGCCCGGCCTTCCGTAGCCGTATAAGCAGCCATTTGATGCATCGCCGTTTTATCCCAACCGGCTGCCATTGCAATGGCTTGCGGAAAAACCGTTACCTTGTATTCGGTTCTTCCCACGCCATGCAAACATTCGTTCCACCAGTCGTAAGGAGGAATACCTAAATGTTTGATGGCTGGAGTTTTATTCAGCATTTGGGCTACTTTTTCTTCCAAAGTAAGACGTGCGACAATGTCGGCTGCCCGTTCTTCGAATGTTAAATCCGGATTTTGGAACGCAAATTCATACTTGTTTTGTCCGAATCCACAGGTGTGAATGCAGGCAATAGCTGCCATTATTACTAAAAGACGTTTTTTCATGGTATAAAATTATTTTACTCTTTGAATTTCAATGTGCGGGAGATTTTCAGTTCCGGCGGCAGAGTGTTGGCAACCGGACAGTTCTTGATTGCGCCTTCGATGAGTTTACATTCTTTTTCGCTGTAAGCGTGTGGAAAAGTAAATTCCAGAATTAATTCCGCGATACGGCGAGGTTTCTCAGCCATTACCTTAGTTGTTTTCACTACGGTTCCGTTGATGTCGAAACCGTGCGTTTGCGCCGCTATACCAATGATAGTCAATGCGCAACTGGCGTACGATGCAGCAAATAAATCGGTGGGGGAAAAGGCTTCTCCTTTTCCGTGATTGTCGGTAGGTCCATCGGTAATAATTTTTGAACCGGATTGAAGATGAATGGCTTCCGTGCGAAGGTTGCCCAGATAAGTTGTCTTTATTGTTTCCATACTTAAAAAATATTTTGTGATGAAATAAATTTCAAAGGTAGCATATTGAAATCCACTCAATAGCTGTTTCCAAATATTCCTGACGGATTGCCGCCCCGTTCAAATAGTCGCTTGCTATGCCTTGTGCGGGGCAGCCGTTTTTACTGAAATAGCGTTTTGCATCC
>JAISNS010000208.1 GCA_031276105.1 Dysgonamonadaceae bacterium | reverse complement strand
GTCTATTTTTATCTGTCTGTATGTAAAATCCGATTTTTTCATCTATATTTGCGCTCTAATTACGAATAATTGAATCAATGTCGATAAACAGAAAACCGCTTATTTTAATCACCAACGACGATGGCATAAGTGCTTCAGGAATCAATCAACTGATAGAAAGTGTCCGACCTTTGGGCGAAATTGTGGCGATTGCCCCCGATAGCGCCCGTTCGGGAATGTCGAGCGCAATTACCGCTATTCATCCTCTCCGGTTGAATTTAGTGAAAAAAGAAGAAAACTTAACCGTGTACAGTTGCACCGGCACTCCCGTCGATTGCGTTAAATTGGGCGTCAACGAAGTATTGCGCCGGAAACCGGATTTATTGATAGCCGGCATCAATCATGGCTCTAACGCAGCTATTTGCGTGATTTATTCAGGGACTATCGGCGCTACGCTCGAAGGATGTATCTGCGGTATTCCTTCCATCGGCGTTTCCTTGTGCGACCATTCGCCGGACGCGGATTTTACGCAAGCGGCTCAATACGGCAGAATTGTTGCGGAAAAAGTCCTGACTGACGGATTGCCGCAAGGCGTTTGCCTGAACCTGAACATTCCCGCAGGAAAAGAAGTGCAGGGCTTGAAAGTTTGTTCGCAAACCAAAGGCTATTGGGCGAAAGAATTTCAATTGATGCAAGACCCCTTGGGCAAAACAGTCTATTGGCTAACCGGCGAGTTCGTCAACGAAGAACCGGATAACGAACAAAGCGACGAATGGGCGCTCAACCACGGATATGCCGCTTTAGTCCCCCTGCAAATCAATTTAACCGCCTACCGCTTTCTGGAAAAAATGAGAGAAAGTTATGAGTTATAAATTATGAGTAATACAGTTTTTTACGAATGAAATATTTTTTAGTTGCCGGCGAAGCTTCCGGCGATTTACATGCTTCCAATCTGATACATTCGCTGAAAAAAATCGACAGAGAAGCGGACTTCCGCTTTTTCGGAGGCGACCTCATGCAAGCGGCCGGAGGCAAATTGCTGAAACATTACCGCGATTTGGCTTACATGGGTTTTCTGCCGGTATTGCTGAATCTGCGCACCATTCTTCGTAACATGGACGTATGCAAAAAGGCGATTGAAAATTATAATCCCGACATCGTTATTTTAGTTGATTATCCCGGTTTTAACCTCAAGATTGCCCGTTATGTGAAAGAACGCCTTTCCATTCCGGTCTGCTATTATATTTCGCCCAAACTGTGGGCGTGGAAAGAATACCGGATTAAAAACATCCGCCGCTACGTCGATAAAATGCTTTGTATCCTTCCTTTTGAAGTAGAATTTTACAAAAGACATTGTTATCCGGTCGAATACGTGGGCAATCCCACCGTTGACGCGATTCTCGGCCGGGAGTGCGCGCGGGAAACGTTTGCGGAATTTATTGCGGTCAACCATCTGGAAAACAAGCCGGTTATCGCGCTTTTAGCCGGTAGCCGCAAACAGGAAATCAAAGACAATCTTCCGGCCATGCTGGAGGCGGCTTCGTCTTTCGAAAATTATCAGTTAGTCATTGCCGGAGCGCCCGGAATAGACGGCGCTTATTACCGCCGGATTACGGGAAACAGTCCGGTACGGATTGTCTTCGGGCAAACGTACCGGCTTTTGCAGCAGGCGAAAGCGGCTTTGGTAACGTCGGGAACGGCTACGCTCGAAACGGCTTTATTGAGAACGCCTCAAACCGTTTGTTACAAAGTCCCTTTCAAACGCCTCAGTTCGTTTGTTTTCGAGCATTTTTTTTCCTGCCGCTACATTTCTTTGGTCAATTTGATTGCCGGAAAAACCGTTGTGAAAGAATTGTTCGGAAAACATTTCTCTGTCGAACAAATCCGGCAAGAACTCGACTTGCTTCTCTACGACCCGATTTACAGGGGAAACATGCAGTCCGGTTATGAGCAGGTAATTGAAAGGCTGGGCACATCGGGCGCATCGGAAAAGGCAGCAGGGATTATTGCCGGTATTTTTGTACAAGCCCCCAATTGACAGCGCCTTTTTTTATCGGTTAAATTATTGTAATTTCGCAGAATATTTATATTAATATTGTTATATAACAAAATATACTTGATAATAAACAAGATGAATAATAATAAGATATGTTAACGGTAGAGAAAATCGGCGGAACTTCCATGTCTCAATTCGGCGATTGTTTGAATAATATTATCAAACGAAACCGGACGGAAGCAACCATGTATAATCGCATTTTTGTTGTTTCCGCCTATAATAACGTAACGAATTGGTTGTTAGAGCATAAAAAAACAGGGGAACCGGGCGTTTATGCGCATTTTCTACGGAATGAAGATTACGAAACCGCGTTGGACAACCTTTGCCTTAAATTGTTGGACATCAATAAATCGTTACAACCAATCCGGTTAAATACAACGGAAGCGGATCAGTTTATCCGTTTCCGAATCGAACAGGCGAAAACCTATCTTTCTTCCATGTATCAGGTAATTGCATCGGGTTATGTGGAGAAAAGCAATATCTATCAGGCAGCCAGAGAGATATTAGCATCTTTAGGTGAAGCACATTCGGCATGGAATTCGGTGAATATATTAAATAATCACGGCATTAATGCTACTTTCATTGATTTATGCGGTTTTAACGACAATGAACCGTTGACGATTGACGAACGCATCCACAAGGCTTTTCAGGGAATTGATTTTTCCTCAACTTTATGTGTAGCAACCGGATATACTAAAGGAACCGAAGGTATTATGCGGGCTTTCGACCGGGGATATTCGGAAGTAACATTCAGTAAAATCGCCGTAGATGTGAAAGCCGATGAAGCAATTATCCACAAGGAATACCATCTTTCGAGCGCCGACCCGCAAGTGGTGGGCGTAGAAAAATCAATTCCCGTCGGAAAAACCAACTACATTATTGCCGACCAGTTGGCCGACGTAGGCATGGAAGCCATTCATCCGAAAGCCGCTAAACCGTTGGAATTGGCCGGAGTAAAGATTCGGATAAAGAATACTTTCGAACCGGATCATCCGGGAACGATTATTTCCAATGATTATGTTTCGCCTCAACCGAAAATCGAAATTGTTTCGGGTACCGATAAAGTAATTGCTTTTGAAGTGCACGATCCGCTGATGGTAGGCGAAGTGGGTTATGACTTGAAACTGATGGAAATAATGAAAAAACACGGGGTCAGTTATATCCTCAAGTCCACTAATGCCAACAGCATAACGATGGTTGCCTGGGATAAACCACATGTGCATGAGATGTTGAAGGATATGCAGGCACAGGTTTACCAACTGACGGTTAAGCCGGTGGCGATTGTGTGTGCCATGGGAACGAATATCGCTCATCCGGGATTTCTGTATAAGGGAGCAAAAGCTTTGTACGATAATCAGATCAATATCGAATGTTTCGGACAATCGCTCAAACAGGTAAATATGCAGTTCGTAATTTTACGCGAACGCTACTACGATGCGGTGCGGGCGTTGAATGATGCGTTATGTATTAGAAATTAAAAGAATAGAGATGGATTGGACATTTAACATAAAGGATTTTGCAAGCGCATTTATTGTGTTGTTTGCTATTATAGACGTAACGGGTTCGTTGCCCATTTTTGTAGATTTAAAGAATAAGAATAAGTCATTCAGCCCGTTGAAGGCGTCTTTTTTTTCTTTTCTCATTCTTTTGACATTCTTTTTTATAGGAGAAGGGATATTGCGCCTGTTCAATGTCGATGTAAGTTCTTTTGCAGTTGCCGGTTCTTTAGTTCTTTTTGTCATTGCCTGTGAAATGACTTTTGGCATCGAAATATTTAAGATGGACAGTCCGGGCAACAGTGCGACTATGGTTCCCATTATTTTCCCGCTTTTGGCTGGGCCGGGCGCATTTACGGCCTTGCTGTCGCTGAAAGCCGAATACAATTCCTTAGTTATCATATCGGCGCTGTTGTTGAATATGACTATCGTATTTATTGTGCTCCGGCGCGTGCAATTGGTCGAAAAACTGATAGGCGCCGGCGGTGTTTACGTGCTTCGCAAATTTTTCGGCATTATCCTTTTAGCGATTTCAGTCAAACTCTTTATGGGAAATATTACGCTGTTGTGAGTAAACGAGTTAACAAGTTAACGAGTTCCCCTTGTCATTGCGAGCTTGACCCGCAATCCCCTTATTAACCCTGAGTTCGACATAAAAGTGAAGGATGGCAGCTTTACCGTGTCTACTTTGCGCTTTGCAACTTCCGTTATAAATAACAGAAAGGCAATTCGTCGCGCAGGTCTTTAAATGTTACGCACAGAATAAAAATAGACGGAAGACAAAAGAAGACGGAAATAGGTCGGTGAAAATAGCCACGACGTTTTTCCGTCTTCTTTTGTCTTCCGTCTTCAAATTCAAACTACCTCAAACTATTACCAGAAATAAATATAAAACGCTACCGTAATTCCCAGTATAATACACGTATGAATGACGTCCCATTTATTCCAACTTATGCGGGTAGTCGCCTTCTGTTCAGGCGTTGCCGTTCCGAAGACCAGTCCCTGTATCTTCCCTGCCGAAGGCGCCTGCGTAAATATACTGACTATAATAATTACAAGTATGCAGAACAGGAACATCCATCCGCAAAAGAACAGCCAGTTTAAGTCGTAGAACAGGTACTTGAACAGCGATTCATCGGTAACGCCCGTCGCTGTACTGTAATAGACCTTGGCGCCCAGACGGGTCAAACCTATCGCCAAACCGGAAAGCAATCCCCACAAACCGCCTTGGGCTGAAGCCCGCTTCCAGGTAACGCCCAGCAGAAATGCCGCCGCAATTCCGGGAGCCAAAACCGATTGTACATCTTGCAGGTAGGTATAAAGCACATTGCCTACGTTCCGCATAATGGGAATCCAGAGAATACCCAAAATGACGATCGCCACGGTCGCTATTTGTCCGATAATGACTAATTTCTTTTCCGGCGTTTCGGGTTTAAAACGTTTATAGAAATCAATGGTGAACAGCATCGCCGATGAATTGAACAGCGACGCCAGCGAACTCATCAGCGCCGCCAAAATACCGCAAACGACTAATCCTTTCATTCCGGCAGGCAACAGTTTGGCAACCAGCGTCGGGAATGCCGCATCGGCGTTCAGGACTCCGGCTTCGAGTTCGGGAAGGAAACCGCCGCTCTTTTGATGTAACGCAAACGCAATCATCCCCGGAATGAGAAACAGGAATACCGGCAACAGTTTCAGGTATGCACCGAAAATGGAACCGCGACGGGCTTCCCGTTCGTTTTTACCGGAAAGTACCCGCTGCACAATGTATTGGTCGGTACACCAATACCAGAAACCGATAATCGCCGAACCGATTAACGCGCCTAACCACGGAAAGTTGGCGTCGCCATTACTGCGAATCAGATTCGTCATCGTATCGCCGTGATCGTTGACGGATACGGCTCCGCAGATTTTCATCATTTCGTCCCAGCCGCCGAGTTCGCGCAATCCGAGTACAAGGATAATCAGCGAACCCAGCAAAAGAATCGGCGTTTGCAATACCGAAGTGTAAAGCACTGATTTCATGCCGCCAAGCACCGTGTATAAGGCGGTTATCAATACCAAGCCGATAGCGGCTATCCAAAAGAAATCAATGCCCCAGAGTTCTTCTATTCCGAATACCTGCTGAAATACCAAACCGCCGGCATATACCGTAACTGCCACTTTTGTCAGTACATAACTGATAAGTGATATGAACGAAAGTATCGTACGCGATTGCGGATTATACCGCCGTTCCAGAAACTCCGGCATCGTGTAAACCATGCTCCGCGAATAAAACGGAACGAATACCCAGCCGAGAATCAGAATCATCCAGCCCTGTATTTCCCAGTGTGCCATCGCCATACCGCTTGATGCGCCGGCGCCGGCAAGTCCAATCAAATGTTCCGAACCAATGTTGGAAGCAAAAATAGATGCGCCTATCGCAATCCAGGTAGCATCCTTGCCTGCCAGGAAATAGTCGCCCGAAGTTTTTTGTTTCTGCTTGACAACCCAAAAAACAATCGCAATCAATAAGAGCGCAAAAACGCCAATAATAATCCAGTCTAATGTTAACATGTTTTTTTAATTATGAATTATGAATTATGAGTTATAACTCTTCCGTAAACCTGCCCAGGGAGAGGTATTTTTTATACCGTTCCAGATACAGCCGATGATTTTCCCCGTTGGGAATATATTCAGCGGCGAACCCCTGTCCCATTGCCTGTTGAGCATCTTCCACCCGGCGGTATATCCCGGCGGCCACCGCCGCAAACATGGCTGCGCCGAGCGCGCAAGCCTGTTCTGCTTTAGCCACTTTGATGGGCATCCCCAGCACGTCGGCCAGGGTTTGCATCACGAAAGGCGATTTCAGCGAAATGCCGCCGATGCCGATCACTTCCCGGATTTCAATGCCGTTTTCGAGGAAACGGTCCACGATGGCTTTGGAACCGAAAGCGGTAGCTTCGACCAGCGCCCGGAAAACCATGGCCGGCGTAGCGCCCAAGGTCAAACCCGT
>JAISNS010000160.1 GCA_031276105.1 Dysgonamonadaceae bacterium | reverse complement strand
TCCCCTGTAAAGGCGCACGACACTCTTCAGGGGATCCCGCGTCAAGCGCGGGATGACAGGATGAAATCACTAAAAAACAATAAAGCAAAATTATGGCAAAAGTAATAGGAAAAGAGCCGTTATGCAGTACTGATTTGAAATATTTCAAAGCCATACAAATCATCGAAGGGCAAACGCTTTTCGACCGCTATAAATCAGCCCAGGCAACGATAGACAACTATATTGACCTGAAATACAGGCATTTTATTTCGTATCCCGTAAAAGAAGGCGACAAAATCACTTTTCACGGCAAAAGATACAACGAAACGTCGCAAATTCTATCCGATTTGCAAGGTGAAGAGGCAGCGAAATACCAAAGGTTGAAAGCCGAAACGCTGGATCATTATAACAGCAAAATCGAAGAACTCAAAAATTCGGGTAAAACGATCGAGGCAAAATTTCTTACCGCCGCCATAAAATACGTAGATGATCGCTTTGTTTACTGTTACGACAATACGGTTGTTTTGGGCGTTTGGGGTATGCAACTGCGTGAAAACCTGAGAGAAGATATTCACGAAATTCGCAAAGATCTAACAGAAGTACCGCCTCCACTTCCACCGCCACCACCGCCTCCTCTACCACCGCCTCCACCGTCTTTCACTATTACTTATAATGCAGGCGACAATGGAACATTGAATGGCGATGCCAAAATAGACAAACAACAAAATGAAATTCTCACGGATAGCGATATTCCACAAATAGAGCCAAAAGAAGGATACGAATTTACAGGTTGGGATATAGATCCGCATGGACACAAAGTAACCGGCGATGTGCAATTTACTGCACAATACCGGAAAAAAGTTGTTGAGAAAAAACCTTGGTGGAAACGTTTTTGGCTTTGGTTTACGAGAAAAGGCTGTTTGCAATGGTTGCTTTGGTTGCTGTTATTGTTATTGCTTTTGTTGCTGCTCTGCTGGCTGTTGCGCAGTTGCGACGGTCCGCCTCCGCCTAAAGGCAACCCCTACACGCCTGTGCCGACGCCTCCGGGCTACGAAGACGTGTTGCCGCCTCAACAAGGAGTCTTGCCACCGATAAACGACGACGACGAAGCGGAAATCATACCCGGAAACCCGACTATCATCGGCAATCGTTTGAATATCCTCATGGAAAACGAAAATAAATCTATTATGGATTTAGCCAAAGCGTTCAAAGTGAAATATCCGGATGACAAATACAAAGTGATTTATTACGACAACGTAGTCAAACGGATGCAAATCACGATTCCGCCTGAAGAACGGGAGCGCTTGAAACAGGAAATTCCGCCTGCCTTCGCACCCGAATACGAGCTTTTCGTGTTTGACGAAGCCTTGTTTGAAAGCAGTTATATTCCCAATGATCCTGCCTTTTACGACAGCGACAAGTCGTGGTATCTGGACGCTATCCATGCGCCGCAGGCTTGGGATATCACGCGCGGATCGCCCAAACTGACCGTCGCCATCGTAGATAATGGATTTAACCTTTCGCACCCCGAACTGAAACGCAAAGTGGTGATGCCCTACAATGTGTGGACACATTCGACCGGCGTTTTCCCTCAGCAAGTTGACCACGGCACGCACGTAGCAGGAATAGCTTTGGCCATTGCCGATAACTGGAAAGGCATTTGCGGTATCGCGCCCAACTGTGCATTTATGCCCGTTCAGGTAGCCGATGCAAACGAACGGATGACCACAACTTCGGTTTTGGACGGCATTCTTTACGCCCTTTATCAAGGCGCTGA
This sequence comes from Dysgonamonadaceae bacterium, assembly GCA_031276105.1. Lineage (GTDB taxonomy): Bacteria > Bacteroidota > Bacteroidia > Bacteroidales > Azobacteroidaceae > Azobacteroides. The sequence goes on along the minus strand of JAISNS010000160.1, from coordinate 1,119 downwards.
TGTAGTAAATGTTTCGCTGGGAGGTCAATTTACAGGACTTGATCGATACCCCGAAAGTACTCAACAGGATTTGATTCGCAATTATTTCAAGGAAGAAGAACGATTGTGGCACGAAGTGATGCGCATTGCCGCCAAACACAATTCCACGATTGTCGTAGCGGCCGGTAACGACAACGCGTTGGCAGGTATCGACCCCATACAGCGACCGGCGCTTGCGGTTACCGTTTCGGCAGTAGATAAAAACAACCGAAATTTAAACAAAGCCGATTTTAGTAATTACGGATACTATTCGACCATTTCCGCACCCGGAGTGGGCATTTACAGTTCAATCGGCGAAAACGGCTATCAAATGGCGGACGGCACAAGTATGGCTGCACCGATTGTTAGCGGAGCAATTGCCCTGATGAAAAGCCTGAACAATTCGCTCACAACGCAACAAATAATCTGCATTCTGCAAAACACCGGTTTGAAAACGCAGGGAAATATCGGAAAGTTAATCCAATTGGACAAGGCATTGGAAATGGTAAAATCAGGAGAGAAAATTGATTGTACACCTCTACCATCGACAGGCGACGTGCAGATTTTGTTGAGTTGGAACAACTACAACGACTTGGATCTATGCTGTATCGACCCGCAAGGCGACACGGTGTGTTTCAAAAACCCAAGAACGCCCAGCGGCGGACAACTCGAATTTGATATGAACGTAGAATATCCCTACAGCAAAACTCCAGTCGAAAATATTTACTGGCAACCCTGCAGTGCGCCGAACGGTACTTATAATGTTTATCTTATCTATTACCGGCAGCACGAACCGGCCATCGACGAAACGCCTTATCATATTAAAGTAAAATATGGCGAAAAAAACGAAGATTACAGCGGCGTAATCCAAAGAGCGGATAATTCCATTCATATTTGCTCATTTACTTTGGGAACGGCCACCAACAATCCGGTAAACCCCATTGCAGCGGGAATTGGACAGAATCAATAATGAATTAAAAGGGATATGAAATTAATAACATATAACAAAATCTCCCACAGGGAGAACACTTTATTAAGCGGATGCTTTAGCTTACGGTTCGTGGTGCAAAGAAGTCCGAAGGACTTGAATTTGGATAACCC
>JAISNS010000058.1 GCA_031276105.1 Dysgonamonadaceae bacterium | reverse complement strand
AATATGGAATCAAAAACACTACCCGGATTCACTACAATAGAGTTTGGCGACTCCTCCCGCCTGTTTGTCGATCACGGGGAACTCATTCGGGAAGGCAGTATAATAGACGTTTCCGGCATTTTTACCGTCATACCGGTAGAAGGATTAATCGCTTGCACCGTCACTTCGGAAATTGTTTCCGGAGAGACTGTTTATACCACCGTGCTCAATTTTATGATCAAAGACATCCCGTGTTACACCCGCCGGCTGATTTACGATCTGACGATAATCGACTGCTGTTTCCGATTGACGGACGTTTACAAGGAAAAATACCTGCTCGGATTGAACGCCAAACCGCATCCGACCGTAAAACCCTCATTCAAATCGGAAGGCCTCCCATCCGGCGTGCGCGTTTTTCCCGTTGAAATTCAGTATATAAATACCCATTCCATCCTGCAATTAGTATAACGTCCGTCTTTTTGTTGTATTCTGAAAAGCATTAACCTTGCATCGCAATTAATGATGCAAGGTTTTATGGCAAAAAAATACGACATAGACATTGACGGATATATCGGCTCCTGGTTCTCTTCCAAGCGATATGTAAAAAATTCGCTGAAAGAAGCCGGCGAAAAAGAAATCATTGTCCGGGTTAATTCGCGTGGCGGAATCGTGGACGACGCGATTGATATTGCCGCCCAGTTTGAAGCGCACGGTAAGGTAACCTGCGAACTGTTTTCAGGCAATGCATCGGCAGCAACCGTATTGACGCTGGGCGCTAAAAAAGTACGCGCTCACGAAAATTCAGCCTACTTTATTCATCAAGCCATGTCGTGGGTAGAAGCCTGGGGGTATATGAATGAAGATGATATTGATGCTACCATTGAGCGCCTGAATAAGCAGAAAGAACAAAATTCCGCAATAACCCTGATTCTTGCCAAAATGTATGCTAAAAAATCCGGCAAACCGGTAAAGGATATTTTAGACCTGATGAAAAAAGAACGGTGGCTGAATGCTGAAGAAGCCAAAGAATGGGGATTTGTCGACGAAATTTTTGAAGATAAATCTATCCAACCGATCAATGCATGGTCTCCGGAAATGCTGAATGAATTTAAGGCCGCCGGTTTGCCGGTTCCTCCCATCCGGGCGGCAGCAATTCCGGATAAGGAAAATCCAGCCGGACTGTTTCATGGATTCATTAACGAATTACGCGAAATTTTTAATCCAACTAAAAATATTGTTACAATGAACAAAACTTTTATTTCCATCAATACCCTTCTGAATGTGGAAGGGATTGAATTTAAGAACGGTAAGGCAGAACTTACCGAAGCGCAGGTGAAAGCCCTGAACGATGCGCTTGCCGACGCCGGCAAGAAAACGGAAGAACCGGCTGAAAAGAACGACAAACCGGAAGCGAATCAAAGCTCCGACAAAGACGCCGAAATCAAAGCGCTGAAGGAACAAATCGAAGCGCTGAACAAAAAGCCCGGCGACGAAACGAAGGAAGTCAACAAAACGACCGACACGCCCCCGGCGGAAGATGACGACATGAAAGAGATTGAAAGCGCCCGCAACCTGTACAACATCTTACCGTAACTGATTGATTTTTAGTTTTTAATTTTTAGTTTTTAGTTTAAATAAATATGGCAATAACAATCACCCCTGACGACCTGAAAAAATCAGCCGTCAAATACAGAAAGCAGCTGCTGTTGATGATGACTATCGGACTGGAAGCATCATTGAAGCACATGACGCCGCGTTTGGGCGTACAGTACAAAGAGACCATTGGGGAGTACAGCGGAAATGCGCAGTTGGGCCCTTACGATCCGGACCGCACGAATACGACTACCACAATCAAAGGGCGTACCTTGGAAGTGTTCCTTGGATCGGTAATCAAGAAATTTGATCCGAACGACGTTTGGCAATCCATCTACGGAAGCCTGGTTCTGCACGGCGAAGGCTTGAAAAACGTGGACATCACGAAAGCCGTCCTTGCCGCCGAAATCAAAAGCATTTCGGAGAAAATGAACGCCGCCCTGTTTTCCGCTTCCCGCGTTAATAGCGGCACCACCAGCGCCGAACTGTTTAACGGTTTCGACACGATTACGACTACCGAAATCACGGGTACGGATATCTCCGCAACAAAAAAGAACCTTTACGAGTTTGCGTCTGCCATCAGCAACGTGAACGCCGTCGATTTGTTGAAAACGTATTTTCGCGCTGCGAGCGACGAATTGCAAAGCGTTCCGACCAAAATGTTTATCTCGAAAGACATTTACAATGCTTACGTAGATGATTATCAGCAAACGGTTGGTTCGGTTCCTTACAACAAGGAGTTCAAGAAAACCTACCTCGAAGGATCGGACGACCTGTGCGAACTGGTGGCTTTGTCGAACAAGAAAAACTCGCCGTATATCCAACTGACCACCAAAAACAACATGATCGTCGGCATGGGCGCCGGCAATTCGCTGGAAAAATTGGACGTCGACCGCTTCGAAGCCTTTCAGGTTACCCTCTCTATGGCCGCCGTTTTCGGCGTGCAATACGAAACGATTTCCCCCGAGCGCTTGCTTGTCGGAAAACTCTATGTATCGCAATCTGCTTAATAATAAAAAATTATGCCGACAAACTGTACAGGGCTTAGCCCGCAATCATTAGAGTGGTGCGATGGGAAGATAAATCTTCCCGGAATACGCACCGAGGTGTATACCATCCCGAAAAGGGATATTGTATCATGGCCGACTTTGCCGGAGACCTACGTAACGACCATGGGCGAACTGGCAACCTACACCGGCAGCTTTGTGTTAGCCCTCAACAAAAAATGGCAAAAATTAAACGTTTTGGTTGACAAATCGCCGGTAACGGCAGAAAGTCAGGGCACAAAGCCTTCCAAGTCCACGCTGGTAAAGGCAACGTTCGTCCATCCGGGAACGGAAGAGGATGCAACCGCGTTTTGCCGGCTGGCCAATAACGACGATTATGTCTATATTGTCAAGACAAAACCGGGAAAATACCGCGTCATCGGAAACGATATGTATCAGACGGAAACCAATCCGTCGCAAAATTTGGGTGGCGCTGCAACCGACGAAATGGGTACCACCTTGGAGGTATCCGTTACCGACATGATGCCGGCGCCGTTTTATACCGGCCTTATTGAAGCTGTAAGCGGCAATATCAACGAGCCGCCTGCGGAACCATAATGAGCTGTTTTTGAATTTTTTTGCATGGCTCAATCAAAGGATATTGTTCAGGAAAGGACAATATCCTTTGTCTTTTAAAATGTTTACCCGGGTAATTACCTTCGCAGGTAAATTTATAAAAATCATTATTATGGACGATTTAACAGGAGAAATTAAAAATGTACTGGACGCCCCGAACGAACAGGTAGATATTGAAAAAGCCGCGCTTCTGCTGCTGAAGTTGAACCGGAACCGGATATTGTATGAGAGCATTGTCCGGCGAAAAAACGTGGAAAAATTGAAGTACGAGCTTCAAAAAATCTACAATTACCGCATGTTGGACGATGCTGCGAAAGAATCAAAAACGCTCGAAAAAACGGCTGTAACGGTTGTTCAAAAGACATTCCCGAAGGCCGAAAAACGGGAGGCAACGGAAACAAAAGGGATGCGTCCGGATCATGAGCAGCTGCCGGAGGAAATCAAAGCAAAATACACGGAAAATTTAAATATTTTCCCGCGTATGCGCAAGCTTCACGAGCATCTCAAACTGATGAACAACGCCCTGCCTTGCGACCGCTACCCGCTGTTGAAGGAACTCAAAGAACTGGATGAGCAACTGCGCCGGAACTGGGACGAATACGATGCATTTGCCGTCGTTCCCCCAGCGCCTCCGACCGGCGACACTCCGCCGGCTACCGTTCCCGATGCCAAAGAAATATCCGCCGCCCGCAAATACCTGAGCGATAACAAGGCCAAACTGGCCGAACTGCGTCAACAGGATGACCAAAGCAAGTATCTCGCCCTGCTCGATAAAATGCAGCAACGGCTGGATTTGCTTCTTAAAGCCAATGCCGGCATTTCGGACGAACAACTGGCCGAACTGACAGGACTGGGATTGTATGCATAGCGAAGCGGTGAAATCCATCAAGCCTGTATCCGAACATCCGGTACAGGCTTTTTATACGGATAAATTTCAGTTGTTCGACGCGATGGAGGTACTTTTGAATCAACTCTCCGGAAAGTGTAACGTGATTTACATTACCTCTTTTTCCATTTCCGAAGAATTTATCCGTAAAATATGGAAATTCCGGCAGGAAATGGATATCGGAAAAATCGTGGTGATTCTCGACGGTAAAGCAGCTGTCAAAATATCAAAACTCCTTCATTTTGCAAGTAATGTGTTTGATGAAGTCTATTTGACAAACAATCACGGGAAAGTGATACTCTTTGATTGTGCAATACCGGTAGCGATTTGTACCAGCCAGAATCAGACGCGCGGCAACAGGAAAGAATCGACCATCATCACTACCGACGCCGGTTGCTATCAATCGTTTTACGACGAAATTCAGGAAATGATTCAAACAGGAATAAAATTATGACTGAAAAAATCAAAGAATATGCTTCCCTTTTGATGCCGGTTCCGGACATTGCCGTTCTCATCGGAATGGATGACGACGAATTGAAGGCCAAAATTGCCGACAAAAACACTCCGGAGGCAAAAGCGTACCGCTTGGGCCGGGCGGAAACCGTACTGGAAATTCGGCGTCAGGAAATCGCTTTGGCAAAGGCCGGTTCGCCCATGGCCGTTGAACTCATGCAGGATTATTTAGTCGATCAAGCACAGTCGGAAGAATAATGGCCAAGCCCAACACACTGGAAATATGCCGGGTACACCTCTTTGATAACAGGGATGATTTATTGAAGCAGGCAATACCGGAAATGCTGATTAACCGCATCATCCGGATGCGATCGGCTTATACCCTCTGGCTGGAGCATCCCCGCAAAAAAGACGCTGAAATACGTGATCATTTATTGACGTTTGGCGTCAATAAAACGCAGGCATACGAGGATATTCAGTTATTGAAGGTACTGTTGGGCGACATGAGTGAAACCTCCAAGGCTTTTCACCGCTTCAAATTCAATTCGATGATAATGAACGCCTACGATTTGGCCGAACGAAAAAAAGACGCCCGATCCATGGTGGCAGCCGCCGACAAATATGCTAAATACAATCAATTAGATAAAGAGGATAACCTTAAAATCCCCTGGGAAGAAATCGTTCCGCAACGCTTTGAACCGAGTTCCGATCCGCAGGTAATCGGCATTAAACCGGTCGCCGATATTCAGGACAGAATCAAGGCGTTGAAGGAAAAATACATGAACGATATCGAAGATATCGAATACGAAAACGTGGATTTTGACGAAGATAATTTATTTGCCGAACCGAATCATGAATGAAAACAAACCCGTCTATTTCAATCCTCCGCAACAGGAAGTAATGTTTACCGGCGCCAAAACGACCGTTTTTGTCGGGGGCCGGCGATTGGGGAAAACGCACGGAGTCGCAGCGCCCTTTTTCCTGCGCAACCTCCAGCGGATGCCCCGCAGTTCCGGAGCGTTCGTCGTGCCGTCTTACCGGCACGGCTTGACAAACACCCTTCCCGGCACACTGAACGCACTGGAATCGTTCGGATTCAAGCGCGATTTGCATTATTACATCGGACGCAAACCGCCCAAAACCGCCGGATTCGAGAAACCTCATATCGAACCGGCCGAATACGAACATGTTATATCGTTCTATAACGGTTCGATAGCTTATCTTATTTCACAGGATCGTCCCGGTACTTCCAACTCTTTGACATTGGATTACCTCATTATCGACGAAGCTAAATTTATTGATTTCGAGAAGCTGAAAGAAGAAACCTTCCCCGCCAATGGCGGATACCGCGGACACTTCGGTAACCGGTTCTATCATCATTCCAT
>JAISNS010000057.1 GCA_031276105.1 Dysgonamonadaceae bacterium | reverse complement strand
TCGGCAGTTTCCTCGCCTACGATCCGGGATGGAACGCCTATACCGCCAGCGCTGTCGGCGGATCGTTTCAGACCGATATGGCAGTCATGTTTGTCCCTTCCGATCAAGCCTTGCAAGCGTATTTTCAGGATGGCGCCGGACGATCCTTGCGCGAACGATACGGCACGGTAAAAGATATTCCTAATGAAGTGGTCGACAAACTAATCAAAAACCACATGAAACCCAGTTTCCTGTCGACGCTTCCTTCGCAGTTTCATACCATTATAGACGATGCGCAGGAACGGATGGGCATAAAACGCAGCGATGTAGAGAAGGTGTATTTGGCCTCCAACGGCGTGGTCTATGTAACCAACCGGGTGTATTCACCGGCTTTGTATTCTTCCGTGATGTTTCCGGCAACCATCAATGAAAACATGAAAATCTTCAACTGGGCTATCACCCAAAAGGAATTTGACGCCTATCTGCTTTCGATGGTCAATTATTACAGTTTCCTGCTGCCGACCGACAATTTCACTTACATCGTTCCTACTTCCCTGAAACACGACCAGCCGGAAGCATGGAAATTCCGCTACGATTACCCAAAAAATACGGTCTATGCTTCCGTCCATCCTTATGATATAAACAGCGGCGAAATCGGCGACTCGGCCAGCGTGATAACCAATACCGGCCTGTTGGCCGATCATCTGGAAGACATGTTGGATTATCATATCGTTGTCGGCAACATCGAAGACGGCAAAGAGTATCACCGCACCAAAGGCGGCGGAACAATTCGCGTATCCCGAAGCGGAAACCAAATACAATTAGCCGGAGGAGGCGACATCGAACAGAACCGCGTTCTTACCGTCAGCGAAATATACGACCAGACGAAAGAAACCAACGGTCGGGGCAACGGGAAAACCTACGTGATTGAGCAGCCGCTTCAATCGCCCTTCCGGTCGGTGTATGAAGTATTATCCACGGCGGAAGCGTTCAGCGAATTTTTCAAACTCCTTCAGGGAAACGACGATTTATGGATCGGCGACGACGTGCGTTCCCGCAAATACAGTATTTTCTACCGCGACGCCTCGCAAGCCGGACTTGATTTCAATGTGCGTTTTTTGAATACGTATCATTATACGCTCTACGTTCCGACCAACGAAGAAGTCCTTAGCGCCATCAATCGCGGACTGCCTACATGGGACGACGTAGAAAACGCTACCGATCAGGATGAACGCGACGCTTTGGCGGATAAAATCATTCGTTTCCTCCGCTATCATTTTCAGGACAATGCCGTATTCTTAGACAAACCGGCCATTGCCGCTTCCTACGAAACGGCTACGCTGAACAACGAAACGGAAACATTTTACAAACTTTATCTGGACGGAAGCAATTATTCGCTGAATATTACAACCGAAGCGGGAAGTAAAGCAAAAGTGAAAACAAACGCCGGACTATTCAATATCATGGCGCGCGATTTCAAATTCAATACGAATACTCCGGCTACCGCCACCCAGATCGAAACGTCTTCTTATATCGTTATCCATCAGATTGATAAATGCTTATACTTTGAATAATTGAATAAAGAAATGAATAAAGATAATATGAAACACACAACGACCCGTTTACCCGTCACCCGTCACTCGTCACTTGTCACTCTCCTGATCATCATCTTGTCGGGTTGCTTTCAAACCCTGTCGGCGCAACAGGCGGACATCATTGTCGGGAAGGTTTTTTCCAAGTCCGACGGCGAACTGATTGGCGTATCCGTCAAAGAAGTGGACGCCACCAACCGCGTCATTTCCGGCACGGTAAGCGATGTTAACGGCGATTTTTCCCTGCGGATAAAGAGTTCCAAAAACAAATTGGAGGTGAGTTATTTAGGATTTAAAACGCAAACGCTTGCCATCGGAGACAAAAAGAATTTCTCCATCGAAATGCGGGAAGAAACGCAAAGTTTGGACGAAGTAGTGGTAACCGCTAAAAAACGGGTCAATACCGGCGCATTAAGCATCCCCGAACGGGAGGCTTCCATGGCCATGCAAACCTTGAAAGCCGATTTCCAGTCGCTTTCGGTTGCCTCGCTCGACGAAGCCCTGCAAGGGCAAATCTCCGGCCTCGACATTATCGCCAATTCGGGCGATGTAGGCTCCGGTTCCGCCATGCGTTTGCGGGGAACGGCCTCCATCAATGCCGATGTAACGCCCCTGATTGTAGTCAACGACCTGATATACGACGCCGCCGAAACCGATGCTTTCGATTTTGTCAACGCCAGCAACGAAAGTTTTGCCAATCTTTTGTCTATCAACGTAGATGATATTGAAAACATCAGCGTGATGAAAGACGGAGCGGCAACCGCCATGTGGGGTTCGCGAGGCGCCAACGGCGTCATTTCCATCCGCACCCGGAAAGGGATAAAAGGGCCGCCACGCCTGCAATACACTTACCGGCTGTCGGAAAAATGGCAACCCGAAGGCATGAAAATGCTCAACGGAGACGAATACACGATGCTGATGAAAGAAGCCTATTTCAATCCCATGCAAAGCGACGCTTCGTCCGACATCAAAGAGTTTAATTACATCCGCAACGATGCGGTCTTTCCCGACTGGCGAATGTACGACAACAATACCGACTGGGTGGGCGCCGTAAAAACGCGCGGTGTAACCAACGATCATTATATTACCCTAAGCGGCGGAGGCGAACGCGCTACATTTTATTTGTCGGGAGGCTATTACAATGAAAAGGGAAGCATTATCGGACAAAACTTAGACCGCTACACTTCCCGCATGGACTTGAATTACAACGTGTCGGATCGCATCCTCTTTGCTTCGGAAATGGCGTTTACCTATACCAACGAAGATAAAAATTACCATAAACTGCTGGAAATCGCCTACAAGAAAATGCCCAATTTAGGCATTTACCGCGAAGACGCATTTGGAAACAGCACCGGCGAATATTATACCGTGCCGCAAAACATCTCGCCTAAACTTAACGACCAGAAAGTCGTTGACGAGAAAAGCCTCTACAATCCGGTAGCCTCTGCCGATTTGGCAAAAAACAACGTAAAAACATACCGCCTGATGCCCACTTTCTCGTTGCGGTACGACTTAATCCCGCGCGGAGACACTAAAATGTTACAACTTAAAGCGCTGGTATCGTTCAACGTCAACAACAGCAGCAGTTATGCTTTCCTGCCCAAGGAATTATCTACCGCCACATGGTCAGACAAGTTCCTCAACAAATCGGATTACGGCAACGAAAAAAGCTATTCGACTACCGGACGGCTGGAAATGCAATGGATGAACGATTTCGACGGCGATCACGTCGTTACCATGCTCGGACGCGCAGAAATGAACGGCAGTTCGAAAACATGGCAAAGTGAAAACTCGTATGGTTTGCCGAGCGGCATAACCAGCCCCACTACCGGCTCTTACGTATCGGATATGGGAAGCGGAAGCAGCTATGGACGGGGATTGTCTTTCCTGTATTCCGCGCACTATTCCTATCTGTCGAAATACAACATGGACGTTGTTTTACGTCATGAAGGAAATTCCCGGTTCGGCCCCAAACGTCGCTTCGGAACGTTTGGAGGGCTGTCGTTTCGCTGGAACATCATCGACGAAAAATTCATGCTTCCGGTGCAGCACTGGATGAGTATGCTGGCCTTGCGTTTCAGCATGGGAATTACCGGCAATGCGCCGAAAGAAGATTATTTGCATTTCAGCCGCTACGAATCGTGGAGCAGTTACTTGGGAACTGCCGGGATACGTCCGGTCAGCATCCGCTTGAGCGACCTGCGCTGGGAAAAAGTAGAAGATAAGAATTTCGGCGTTAATCTGGGGGTTTTCGACGATTTGTTCACGCTGGATTTCAACTTTTATGATAAAAAAACGGAAGACTTGTTGCAAGAGAACGTCCCGATTGCCCATACTTCCGGTTTTACGGTCTATGAATGGCAAAATGTGGGAACGGTACGCAATCAGGGATGGGAACTCTACCTCCACCTCAACCGTTTCGTAGAAATCGGGAAATTCCACGCCAATTTCAATCTGAACTTTGCCAACAACCGGAATACCGTGCTCGAATTAGACGACATTATCCTTAGCCGCTACAACGAAGAATACAATTTCGAGAACGGCAAATACATGTCGCGCCTGCAATTAGGCAATTCGCTGGGTTCGATCTACGGTTTCCGTTACAAAGGCGTCTATCAATACAGCATTGATAATCCCGACTGGATAGAAAGCGGTTACACGCTGGGTTCCGCTCCGGTTGCCCGCGACGCCGCAGGAAATATTATCTACGATGACGGCGGAAATCCGGTTCCTGTGTATTTTGCTTACGGCACAACCAATCAATTGGCCTTTCAAGGCGGCGACGCTATTTACGAAGACATCAATCACGACGGGAATATCAACGAATTAGACATCGTTTACCTGGGTAATTCCAATCCGAAGTTCAACGGGGGAATGGGACTCAAACTTACTTACGACCGCTTTTCGGTGAATGTTTATTCCGTATTCCGTTACGGAAGCAAAATCGTGAACGCCGCCCGGATGAATGCCGAAAGTATGATCAACAACAACAATCAGAGCCGCGCCGTCAACTGGCGCTGGCGGAAAGAAGGCGACCTGACCCAAATACCGCGGGCATGGAACAGCAATGCCGGCGCAACTCCCGTTGCCCGCAATTTTCTGGGCAGCGACCGCTATATGGAAGACGGCTCTTTCTGGCGTATCAACCAGCTTTCGCTCAATTACGCGCTACCGGACAAATGGCTGTCGAAACTTTCCGTATCATCCGTATCGGCGTTTTTGACGATATACAATCTCTATAATTTCACCAAGTATTCGGGAGTTGACCCGGAAGTCGGCTACGGCTCTTGGGGCGTCAGTACGGACAACAATCAAACGCCGCGGGCGAAATCGTTTACTGCGGGTTTATCTATTCGTTTCTAATCAATTAATAATAAAAACCATGAAACAGTTATATTTAAGTAAACGAGTTAACAAGTTAACGAGTAAACGAACTTGTTATTCGTCACTCGTTTACTCGTTTACTCGTCAACTCGTTTACTTGTTTACTCGTCAACTCGTTTACTTATTCATCGCAACGCTCTCCTGTTTTTCCTGCGTAGATTATCTGGATATACGTCCGGAAAGTCAATTGTTGCAGGAAGAGTTCTGGCAAAACGAAAGCGATGTGGAAGCCATGCTGATGGCCTGTTACCGGACTATGCAGGAAGACGATTTTATGTGGCGGGTCATTACTTGGGGAGAACTCCGGTCGGACAATATGGTTGCCGGCGGCGGAAACGTCAGCGACGACGAACGGCAAATGGATAACGCCAACATCCTTCCTACGAACGGACTTGCGCAATGGACGGCATTTTACAGGCTTATCAACTATTGCAATACTATCCTGAAATATGCGCCCCAAGTGATGGAAACCGACCCCAACTTTACGAATGCCGATTTGCAGGCTAAATCGGCGGAAGCCTTGGCGCTGCGTGCTTTAAGCTACTTTTATCTGGTTCGCACCTTCCGCGATGTTCCCCTCATGCTGGATGCAACCGTTGACGATACGCAGGTTTTGCAAATCCCCCAATCGACGCCCGACCGGGTATTGGCCAAAATCACGGACGACCTGTTGCAGGCCGAAGAATGGGCGATGTTGGGCTTTACTTTCGAAAGCGAAGACAAGGGACGGATGACCAAAGACGTTATCCGGGCTATCCTGGCCGACGTCTATTTGTGGCGGAAAGACTATGCCAAATCGGTGGAATACTGCGATAAACTGATCAATGCCAAAAGCGTTTCCGACCGGATAACGGGGATGAATGTCGAATTGCCTAAATATTCGTTGATAGAAGACTATGATCTTTTATACGAGATTTTTTATCCCGGCAATTCCACAGAAAGCATTTTCGAGTTGCAATTTACAACCGAGAAAAACAATGAAGCCGTCGCAAAACTTTACGGAAACACTACCACGAATGTCGGACGCTTAATCGCTACCACGGTTTATGCCGAAGGCGTCGAATGTTTCGGTAAAACGGATACGCGGAAAGCCGACTTTATCTGTATGTCTAAAACGGACGACGGAGTCTATGGCATATTCAAATATTTGGGAATACATCAGGCGCTGGGAATCAATCATCTCTATGTGTACGACTCAAGTACGGCTACCTGGATTTTTTACCGGATTACCGACGTGATGCTGATGAAAGCCGAAGCGCTGGTACAGCTCAACCGGTCGGACGACGATTTGAGAGAGGCGCTCCGGATTGTGAATACCACCTACATGCGTGCCAATCCCACGCTGCTCGAAACCGATACGCTGGCGTTCGACACTTACGGCAATGTCAACAATATGGAGAAGTTAGTCCTGCGCGAACGACAACGCGAACTGATGTTTGAAGGCAAACGCTGGTTCGACCTGCTTCGACACGCGGAACGGAAAAATTCGACGGAAGACCTTGTCAACCATGTCGTCCTGAAATACACCGTCAATCAAAGCACCATTGCTTCCAAGCTGTCGGTGATGAACGCATTATACATGCCCATCCACGCCGATGAATTGAAAGTCAATGCGCTCTTGATACAAAATCCCTATTATCAATCTTCAACCAATATTGAAAAACAATGAAAACAAAAACAAATATTCTCAGTATCCTCTTCCGGGGTGTCATTATCCTCTGGTTTACGGCTGTGCCGGGATGTTACGACAGCGACGAAGTCGGCGAAAACTTCTACACGTTCACCGGACAAACCATCGGCAGTTATATCGACAACTATCCCCAAATGTACAGCGAGTTTGGAAAAGCGGTAAAAATAGCCGGACTGTCCGAACTGTTGAAAACATACAACCAATACACTTGCTTCCTGCCCGGCAATACGGCCATGCAAAACTGGTACGCTTCCCTGAACGTTTCTTCGCCGGACGAACTGCCCGCTTTGGATGTAAAGTATATGGTGTACAGCCATTTGATTCCCGATAAAATCTACCTGACTACCGACTTTGTCGAAGGCGCCCTGTCGGCCACCAACATGAATTCGCGCTATCTGGTTATCGGCTACAAACCCCAAGCCGAAAGCGTCGCTATTTTGATTAATTCCAATGCGATGATTGTCGAAAAAGACGTGGAAGTGGAAAACGGCGTGATTCATGCCATCAACCGGGTATTAACGCCTTCTACGGCCGCTATTCCCACTCTAATGGCCGGTGACCCGCGAATCAGCCTCTTCGTAGAAGCGCTCGAACTGACCGCTTTAGACGATTCGCTGCAAGCGCTGCGCGACGATAATTACACGCCGCCCACCCAAACGCCGCTCTACAAAAACGATACGGAATGTCGAAGCCCAAAAGAAAAGAAAATAGGATATACCGTCTTCGCTGAAACAAATGAGGTATTGGCCGCCAATGGTATTACGAATCTGGAAAGCCTGAAAGAGTATGCCGCCGGCGTATATAACGCCATGTATCCGGAAGATAAGGACGTTTCCGACCCAACCGACCGCCGAAACAGCCTCAACCGCTTTGTGGCTTACCACTTGCTGGACAAAACCGTTCATTACAACAATTTCTTCTACAAAGCTAACATGGCGCAGGACGCTACGCTCTACGAATTTATGGAAACCTTCTGTCCCAACACGATATTCAAAGTATCGAACGAAAACGGCACGGTAGTTATCAATAACGACCTGCCGCGCAGCGTGGCGGGTGTAACCGTATTACCCGCCGAATCGGGATACGAACAGGATACCGACAACGGCGTTTACCACCTGATAAACGGCTTGCTGGTCTATGACACGAAAGTATTAACGATGCTGAAAAATACCCGTATCCGCATGGACGTCACCAGTTTGCACCCCGAACTGATGACCAACGGAATGCGCTACGAAAAAGGCGATGATCCATCCGGTGTAACCGGCCCCGCAAATTATTACCTCTTCCCGGACGGATACCTGAAGAATGTAAACTTTATCTCTTCCAACACGAATCTCTATTATCTACAGGGAGTAAAAAGCGGTACTAACTTTTGGGTGAATTATCAGGCCGACGAAATGATGGCAACCGGACTGTTCGATTTTGAAATGCGCTTCCCGCCGGTGCCCGCCGGTACGTATGAAATCCGCTTCGGCTACAGCGCCAACAACAACCGGGGAATCCTCCAGTTTTATGTGGACGGCGAACCGAAAGGCATTCCGCTAAATATGAAAATTGGCGCCGACAATGCGCGAATCGGATGGGAAACCGATGCAAGCACCCTCGACAACGGCATCGAAAACGATAAAATGATGCGCAACCGCGGATACATGAAAGGCGGTACTTCCTACATGGGCGGCAGCGTTTCGGCTCGCGCAAACAGTGGCGCGCTGCGGCGAATCATCTCTACGGAAACTTGGTCGCACGACGGGCCGCACTACCTGCGTTTCAAATCCGTGTCGGACGACGCGCTGAACGAGTTCATGATCGACTACTTCGAGTTTGTCCCCAAAAATGTGTACGCACGACCCGACGGCACTCCCGAAGAAAGAGACTGAGTTAATTATGAATTATGAGTTATGAATTATGAGTTATGAATTAAAAGAAATCAATATGAAAAAGAAAAACAGTATATTATCTATCGTTTGGCAGGGCATTAAAAACCCGAAAACTTCCGGCCGGACACATACTCTACTATGTGCCGGACACATACTCTACTATGTGTCGAACACATACTCTACTATGTGCCGGACGCATAGTCTCCTTTATGATTCTTATCTTTTGCCTTGCCTGCACAGACGATACTTACGACCGGCATTATCAGGCAGATACTAATCTGGTAGCCGAAAACAACCTCATGGAAACCGTCGAATCACTCCCCGAACTGAGCCTGTGGACGGAAATCCTGCGGAAATACGGTTACGACCGGATGCTGTCGCAAACGCAGGCTTACACCCTTTTTGCACCAAGCAACCGGGCATTAGCCGGATTGGATACGACCGGAATAAACGTTCAAACCGAACTGATAGAAAACCATATCGCCCGCTATATCCTGCCCGCCTCCGGCAATACCCCTTTCCCCATAGCCATGCTCAACGGAAAGCGGATATCCCTTTCGCCGATCAATGGAAACTGGGCGTTCGGCTCGACGCCTTTCGCGCTCCCAAACAAAAGCATAGTCGCTTCCAACGGAATTGTCCATCTATTGGATAATTACGAAACCTTCTTCCCCAATACATGGGAATATCTGGCGAAAAATCCCCAACTGGATTCCATTAAAAACTACCTGTATTCGTTCGACGAAATACGCTTCGAACCGGAAGCCAGCGTGCCGGGAAGCGTCGTTGACGGACAACAAACCTATCTGGATTCGGTTTTCGTCAACTACAACACCCTCGTCAGACAATTGGGATACATCAACCGCGAAGACAGCTCATACACAATGATCGTCCCCACCAATGAAGCATGGACGGAAGCCTACAACCGAATCAAAGAATATTACGTCTATTACAACAAAAACGCCGCTACAGCCGACTCGCTGCAACGGGCAAATACCGCTTTCGCTTTGCTTCAGGACTTGGTTTTCAACAATACGGAACAAATCTCCCCGCAAGATTCGCTGATTTCCACTTCCGGCAATACCTTTTATCATCCGCAATACCTCTTTGAAGGAGCCGAACCGGTAACAACCAGCAACGGAACCGCTTACATGACCGATTTGCTGCGCTTCAAACCCCACGAATCGTGGCACGACTCAATTACCGTAGAAGCCGAATTTATACAGGGAAGGGAAAACACCCTCTCAACGCCTTCGGTAGAAAGAGTAGTAAACACAGCAATAACAGGCATTTCCAACGGTCGATACCTGAAACTGGATCCGACTACTACCTCCGGAAATCCAACCGCCTCCTTCGAAATACCGAACACCCTATCGGGAAAGTACAATATCTATTGCGTATTCGTAACCGGAAAAGCCGCCAATGAAAAAGCCCAAGGATTAAAACCCAACAAAGTCTTTTTCAACTTGACGTATTTAGACACTAACGGAAAATCGGTTCTCTCCCGCTTTCCCGCATCGGGCAACATAACAACAGACCCCAACGTAATTGATACGGTAACAGTCGCTTCGGGATTCAAATTCCCAACAGCCAACTACGGAGAAACAGACGAAAGCGGAGAAGCCATCACAACCGTTATCCTGAAGATAGTCAGCGATGTCGGACGAACGGAAACAACCGCCTTCTCGCGCGTCTTATTACTGGATTGTATTCTGCTGGAACCCGAAAAACAATAATGTCGTAACCTATAAAAATAAAGTAGATGAAAAAATGTAATCCTATAAAGAAGAAAAGGCTGCCATACGCAAATAAACTGTCTTGTTTACTCCTGTCATGCTGTTGCCTGTTTGGTTCGGCAGTTTACGCCCAAAAAACGGTAAAAGGAAAAGTGGCGAACGTAAGCGGCGAGGCGCTTGTCGGCGTTTCCGTTACAGAGAAAAAAGCCGGCAGCGGAACATTTACAGACCTCGACGGTCTTTTCACACTCAATAATGTGGAAATGAACAGCCCCATTGAAATCTCGTACATCGGCTATCAAACACAGCAAATCATTTTCACCGGTCAGGACACAATCAATATAACCCTTCGCCTGCAAACCGTTCCCCTGCAAACCGTAAGCGGATATGTCAGAGACGCAGCAACAAAAGCGCCGCTTCTGGGAGCGAAAATCCAAAGCAACGACCGGCAATATTCCGCCATGACCGCCGAAGACGGCTCTTTCACCCTCCAACTCCCGGAATACCTGAGCCGGGTTTACATTGCCCTGCCCGGCTATTCGGAACAGGAATACCCCTTGCAGGGAAAAACCGAGATAGAAGTTGCGCTGTATCAAGCCCTGCCCCCGATTCGCAACCCTTCGGCTTTGACGCTTGATGCGGAAATACAGTCCCTGCCCGAAAACGCCGTCCGGGTAATCACCCATTCGGGAACGCCCGCCATCGGAGCATCCCTGTTTATCCGCGGATACAACTCCCTGAACGCCGGTTCGCAACCGCTGATTATCCTCGACGGACGGATTTTCGACAACCACTACGACCGCGCCTCCATCCACGACGGCTTTATCCTGAATCCGCTCTCGAATATCAGCGTGGACGACATCGAAAACATGCAGGTTATCAAAGATAAATCAGCCTCTTACGGCTTGAAAGGAGGAAACGGCATATTACTTATCAACACCAAAAGAGGAAAAGACCCGGTAACGCACATCACCTTTTCCGCCCGGACCGGATACAACGAACGACCGAAAACAATGCCCCTCTTAGACGCCGGTCAATTTCGAGTCTATGTAAGCGACATCCTGAAAGAGGAGTACGATCCGTCCTACTTATCCTCCATGCCGTTTTTGAACGACAATGAACAGTACTACGACTACCTGCGCTATCACAACAACAACGACTGGAGCAACAACGTTTACCGCAACAGCCTCACGCAATCCTATAACGTAGGCGTAAGCGGAGGAGACGACGTTGCCCTCTATCACCTGTCGATGGGATACACCGGCGCCAACAGTACGCTGAAAGCCAACGATTTTACACGATTCAACGCCCGTTTCAATTCCGATATTGATTTGACCCGGCAATTTCGCATCTCTTTCGACCTTGCCTATTCGCAAACCGACCGGAATCTGCGCAACGACGGCTTCGCCGAAGCATACGAAGGAGCGCTGACAGCGCCATCAGCCCTCTCCTTAATGAAAGCGCCCTTCCTGATCCCTTACGAATATTCCAACACGGGAGTGATTGGTTCGGATTTGTCGGACGCCGATTACTTCGGCATTGCCAATCCGGTCGCCATCATTGAAAACGGAATCGGCGAAAGCTCGCAAAACGATTTATCGCTCGCTATCCGCCCCGCTTACCGCTTTACCGACGCATTCAAACTCTCCGGTTCGTTCTTTTATTCGATGAACAGTTTGTTTGAAAAATACTTTCACCCCGACGCCGGCGTACCGAACGTCCTCTTGCCGGAAGGAGAATCCCGAAATCAGGTCAAAGGGCAAAATGCCAAACAACTGTCGCTGGCAGCCGATTTGCAACTGAACTGGAAAAAACAGTTTGCCGGACAAACGTTCGACCTGACCGCAGGCGCCCGCTTCCTGTCCGACTCCTACAAAGGGGAATACGGTTCCGGACACAACACGGCCAACGACCGGTCGCACAACCTAACCGGCTCGCTGGCTTACCGGAAAACCACCGGTTACGACGACTCCTGGCGTTCGCTCTCTTGGTATGCCGAAGCCGGATACGCGCTTTTCGACAAATACTTGCTTTCGGCAGCCGTTTCCG
Organism: Dysgonamonadaceae bacterium; assembly: GCA_031276105.1. Classification (GTDB taxonomy): domain Bacteria; phylum Bacteroidota; class Bacteroidia; order Bacteroidales; family Azobacteroidaceae; genus Azobacteroides. The sequence goes on along the minus strand of JAISNS010000057.1, from coordinate 3,247 downwards.
CCGACGCTTCTTCCCGTTTCGGAAAAGACGCCGACTTGCCTTCAATCGGAGGCGTGCGCTGGGGAATCTTCCCTTCGCTCGATGCCGCATGGTTGCTTTCGTCCGAAAAGTTCATGCAACACCTGCCGTTTATCAACCTCTTGAAACTGCGCCTCTCTTACGGACTGGCCGGAAACGATAATATTCCCACTGCCGGTACCCTGACTTATTTCTCTTCCAGCCGCTACATCAATCAATACACCGGAAAAGTATTGTCCAATATCGGCAACAGTTCCCTGAAAATGGAAACCGTCGAGAAAAAAAGCGCCGGCATTGACTGGACGCTTTTCAACAACCGCCTATCCGTTTCCGCCGACCTGTTTCATCATATTACTTCCGACTTGCTGACTTTGAAACAGTTCAAATCTCTGGCCGGAAAGGATACCTACTGGTCGAACGAAGGAAAACTGGAAAACAAAGGCTATGAAATCGCCGTTAACGCAAAAGCCTTGGCATTGCGCAATTTCCAGTGGGAAATAGGCGGAAGCATCGCCCATTACAAAAACAAAATGCTGGAATTGCCCGACGGCGATTACACGACGGCTATTTACGGCGGCGAAGTCAAAACAATCGTTGGGCAACCGGCCGGCCTGTTTTACGGATACAAAACCGAAGGCGTTTTGGCTACCACGCAGGAAGCCCTTGCCGCCGGCTTGAAAGTGCTTGATTACACCGGCATCGACTATCTGCCCTTTACGGCGGGCGATATGCACTTTGCCGATTTATATCAAGAAGACGGCGCCGGCATTATCAACGAAAAAGACAAAACCGTGATCGGCAACCCAAACCCCGACTTTACCGGCTCGTTTCATACGCGGCTTTCCTATAAAAACCTGTCCGTAAACGCCCTGTTTACCTTCTCTTATGGAAACGACATTTACAATTACGTCCGTTCGCTGATGGAAGCCGGCAGCGATTTGTATAACCAGTCGGCAGCCATGCAAAACCGCTGGATAAACGAAGGACAACAAACGTCCATCCCCAAAAGCGTCTACGGCGACCCGACAGGCAACAGCCGCTTCTCCGACCGGTGGATAGAAGACGGTTCCTACCTGCGATTCAAAACATTGACCGTCTCCTACGAAGTACCGGTCAACTGGCTGTTTCTCTCCGGATTCACCGTTTGGGCTTCCGCCAATAACTTGTGGACTTATACCAAATACCTGGGCGCCGACCCGGAATTTTCCATCAGCAATTCCATTTTGTATCAGGGAATCGACGCCGGATTACTGTCGCAAGGCAGAAGTTATTATATCGGATTAAAATTGAACTTATAAACAATGAAAACAATGAAAATAATAAAATCAATCGGAATATCTCTCCTGACTTTTGTGTTGGGATTAGCTTCCTGCGAAGACATTTTGACGGTCGATTCGTCCCGTTATACTACGGTGGACGAAAACACACTGACTTCGCCCAACGACTCGGTATCATCTATATTGGGACTGTTGAGCGGCTTGCAGGATATAGGCGAACGCTATATTCTGCTTGGCGAAATGCGGGCGGATTTGCTGGACGTTACGGATTTCACTTCGGCAGGCATTCGCGAACTGAGTAACTTTACCGTCAGCGATACAAGTGTTTATGCCGATTCCCGCGATTATTACGCCATCGTCAACAACTGCAATTATCTCATCAGCCGAACAAGTGACGACAACAGTCCCCTGAAAAAGGAAAACGCCTTGGCGCACGCCATTCGCGCCTGGACATATATGCAGATTGTTTTCAATTGGGGAAAAGCCTCCTACTTCACCGAACCGCTCCTCTCGGTAAACGATACGCAAAAAGAGTTCCCCGAATACACAATTCCGGAACTGTCAACCGCCTTAATTGCAGACCTTGAACCTTTGGTAGGAGCAGATTATCCCAATTACGGAACCATTTATGAATTTGAAAGCAGCGAATTGTTTTTCCCGGTAGAAGTCCTGTTAGGCGATTTGTATCTCTGGCGGGGCGCATCAACAGACGATTACGCGACGGCAGCAAGGTACTATGCGGAATACATCGACCGGAAAACGCTTGGAAACCGGGTTTCGACTCCCTCCGCCGCTTGGGAGTACATATATTTTACCAGTCACATCGAAAGCCGTCGAAACGGTTGGTCGCGGGAAACAGTAGCGCAAACAGGAAACTCTGAATTAGTTACGGCTATCCAGATGGCTACCGATGTTTCGGAAGGAAAAGTTAACAATTTGCAAACTAATTACCGGGAATTTGCTATCTCTAAGGTGATGGAAGATTTATGGGACGACCAGAGTTACGTTCTGCACTATATTCCCGCAACCGGATCGGCAAGCAATTATTTTACTACCGGCGATTTAAGAAAATGGGCGAATGTACCCGGAACAATAAGGATGGTTAACGCAGCCAACGAATCGTTCCTGTTTCCTTATCTGTATAAAATATTTAATGCGTACCATTTTCAAATCTACCGTCTCGGGTTGCTGTATTTGCGCTATGCCGAAGCCATGAACCGGGCCGGCTATCCCCATATTGCATTTGCGGTATTGAAATACGGATTGAGTCCCCTCACGTTGGCAGACGCAACCCGGATACCGCCGGACGAATTGGCCGCCGCCGAAACTTTAGTATCGGTTTTCAATACCGAAAAGTTCACCACCGCCATTGGGGTACACGCTCGCGGTTGCGGCGATACCGCTTACAATCCCTATTATACCATTGCCAAGGAAGGTGAAATACTGGAAAGTCCGGACGATACCATCCGGCGGGTCGAAGATTTGATTTGTACCGAACTGGCGCTGGAAACTTCTTTTGAAGGAAACCGCTTCCAAGACCTGATGCGCTTCGCCTTGCGGAGAAACGACCCGGCATTTCTGGCAAAACAAGTCGCCTCCAAACACGAAGACGATTACAACAGGATATATAATTGGTTGTTAAACAAAGAAAACTGGTATTTGCCACACCCCTGAATCCTTTGAAAACGAATGAATAGTCCACGAATTACACGAATGGTGTTTCGGCTAAAAAAATTCGTGTAATTAGTGTAATTAGTGGACAATAAAATAAGCGTTCTTTGACATATTGATTTACACGCAAAAAACAGTATCTTTGTCTTTTCAATTAAATATTTTTGAGAGATGAGATACTTTAACATCGCAGGGCCATGTAATAGCGTTAAGCATTACATGATAGACGCCGCCTCCCGTCTGAAAGGCGTAGAACAGTTGATCGACATGGAACAGTACTT
>JAISNS010000008.1 GCA_031276105.1 Dysgonamonadaceae bacterium | reverse complement strand
CTCCGGCTTACCAAAATGGATCCTCATTCGCTGAGTAAATGGCGCGTCAACGGCGCCTTGCCCCAAATCGACGCATGGTACGACGCTTTCAACGTAACACCCGAAAATGCTCTGTACCTCCCCAAAGAAAAACGAGTAGCAATCTGGTAAATTCCTGTCATTGCGGGCTTGACCCGCAATCCCCATCAAAAGCGTACTGCCGTATTCAGGGGATTGCGGGTCAAGCCCGCAATGACAGATAAATATATTTATATGGCAATAATTAAACCATTCAGGGGAATACGTCCTCCCCAAAAGTACGTAACGGAAGTCGCTTCCCGTCCTTACGACGTATTGAGTTCCGAAGAAGCGCGCGAAGAAGCCAAAGGAAACGAAAAATCCCTGTATCACATCATCAAGCCGGAAATTGATTTCCCGGCAGGAAAAGATGAACACGACGCCGACGTATATGAAAAAGCCGTTGAGAATTTCAACCGCTTTCAGGAAAAAGGGTGGCTGGTTCAAGACCCGGAAGAATATTACTACGTCTATGCGCAAACCATGAACGGGCGGACGCAGTACGGCTTAGTGGTCGGTTCGCATGTAGAGGATTATCTGGCCGGCGTCATCAAAAAGCACGAACTGACCCGCAAAGACAAGGAAGAAGACCGCATGAAGCATGTGCGCATCAACAACGCCAATATTGAGCCGGTCTTCTTTGCCTATCCCGAAAATCCGGCGCTGGACGCGATCGTCAAGGAAATAACGAAGCAAACGCCCGAATACGACTTCGTTTCGGCCGATAAGATCGGTCATCACTTCTGGGTCGTCGATCAGCCGGAAACCATCCGGCAAATCACGGAACTGTTTGCCCGGATACCTTATCTCTACATTGCCGACGGGCATCACCGTTCGGCGGCAGCGGCGCTGGTCGGCGCGGAAAAAGCCCGGCAAAATCCCCGTCACACAGGGAAGGAAGAATACAACTACTTCATGGCGGTTTGCTTTCCGGCCAATCAGTTGAAAATCATGGATTACAACCGCGTAGTGAAAGACCTGAACGGACTGACTTCCGACGAGTTCCTGAATAAACTGCGCGAACATTTCTACGTCGAAGACAAGGGAACTGCCGTTTATCATCCCGAACGGCTGCACAATTTCTCCCTCTACCTCGACAGTCGCTGGTATTCCTTAAACGCCAAACAGGGAACGTATGACGACAACGATCCTATCGGCGTTCTGGACGTAACGATTTCCTCCCAGTTAATCCTCGATCAATTGCTGGGCATCAAAGACTTGCGCACCGACAAACGCATTGATTTCGTCGGAGGACTCCGTGGATTGGGCGAACTGAAACGCCGGGTGGACAGCGGTGAAATGGCGGTTGCCTTAGCCCTTTATCCGGTTTCGATGAAGCAATTGATCGACATCGCCGACACCGGCAATATCATGCCCCCGAAAACTACGTGGTTCGAACCGAAACTGCGGTCGGGATTGGTGATTCACAAGTTAAATAGTGACGAGTGACAAGTGACAAATGAATCAAACAACCGTATTATCCGATTCGCAATTGGGCGAAATTTTGTTTCGGAAAAACAATCGTTCCGGCAAGTACATCATCCGCATCAAACTGCATAATATTTCCGTAACGATACCGAAGGGAGGAACTTATAAAGAAGCGGAACGATTTTTCAAAACAAATCGAACGTTTGTTATTCAAAAAAGAGAAAAGATGAAAGCTGAAAAGGCGGCGCTTCCCAAGCAGGAAATTCCTTTTTCTAATGAAACGGAATTGCGCCGCCAAGCCAATGCTTTTTTGCCGGGAGCGCTTAAGCAATTAGCCCGAAAACACGGGTTTACTTACCAATCCGTTACAATAAGAAAGAGCAAAACCCGCTGGGGATCCTGCTCTTCTAAAAAAACGATCAGTCTTTCTTTGTATCTGATGCTTTTGCCTTTGCATTTGAAGGAATACGTTTTGCTTCATGAACTTTGTCATACGATTCACATGAATCACAGTCCGGCTTTCTGGGCGTTGCTGGATCAATGTACAAACGGGAAGTCTCACGAATTGCGGAAGGAGTTAAAAAATTATCATCCGCAGAGTTAACCGTCCGGCGAAAGGTTTATTTTCCTGTCATTGCGGGCGTTTGGGTCGTTCCGGCCGTTCGTCCCTTTGATTTTTCCGGTCGCGGTTTCCGAACATTTCGTTAGCGAACCGCCATTCGGCATCCTGATACAGGAACACCTTTTCTGCCGGAATAATTTTGAGGAATTTAGCGGCATATTCTTCTTCCAATTGCGCTTCTTTTACTTTAATGGATGTTCTTAGTTCAATAATCTTCCGGTAATCGGATTCGTCCGGGTTTTTCCCTTCTTTTTTTGCCTGATGCAGTTTGCGTATTTCGGCTCGTAAAGCCTTGTTCAGGTTAAACTTCTTTGCTTGAAGTTCGTTGCATAACGGCCAAAAAAGGTTGGCTTCGTCGTCTGTTAAGTCCATGGCTTTCGTGATAAAAGCTTCGCGTTGCGCTTTGAATTTTTCAAAACCGGCCTTTCTTTTTTCGTCGTTGGGCTGCGAAAAAAGTAAAAAATGGACGCTTATCAATCCCAACAAAATAGATACGAATTTCTTTTTCATTTTATACTGTTTTTAATATTCATCATCTTCCAATAGAGCGGTATCGTCCGGGAAAAGTGTTTCGTGGTAAAGATTACCCGTTAATTGTTCTTCATAATATTGGTAAAACGCTTCGATATCAGCCGAAGAATTTAAATCCAAGTTTGGCGGAGAGCCGACAAACAGCCTGACCATAAGCATAATACCTGTAAACATTGCCGCCATATATACCCAAGGTTGCATCCGTTCCCAAAGGCTTGGCGTCCGGATTTCTTTTTCGTTTTTTTCCGGTAATTGAGAAAGAATATGGGTTGTCAAATTTTCAAAATATCCTTCGGGAACCTTGAACGGATTTGTTTTCTTGATTTCTTCTAATTTTAATGCACTGTTCATAACCCCATGATTTTACTTTAAAATAGACTTTTATAGATAAAAAAAGTTTAATCGCGATTTAAAAAATCTTCTATTTTTTTTGTGGCGTGATGATAAGATGCTTTTAATGCACCTGCGGAAGTTCCTGTTATTTCAGACATTTCTTCGTAAGGCATTTCTTCAAAATAGCGCAAATTAAATACCGCCCGCTGTTTTTCGGGCAAAGTTAGAATTGCTTTTTGAAGTTTCAATTGAGCGGCGTCGCCATCAAAATATTCATCGGCTTCCAACTTCGCCGCTACAAAAACATTTTCATTATCCAACGACAAGTTGTTTTGCTGACGCTGTTTATTCAGAAATGTGATGCTTTCGTTTACGGCGATTTTGTACAGCCATGTCGATAATTTGGATTCTCCCCGGAAAAGCTCCATATTCATCCATACTTTGATAAATGTATTCTGCAACAAATCGTTAGCATCATCATGCGACAAAACCATTTTTCGGATTTGCCAATATAACCGCTCGCTGAAAAAATTAACAATCTGTTCAAAAGCCTTTCGTTGAAGAAGCGGATCTTCACTGTGTAAGTCCTTGAGTATTTCCGTTTCGTTGAAGAGTTGTTTCATACATTTTTTGCTTCGTGTTTGTCCTTCACTTTTTCTGTTTACTTCCCGACAACAGCAGTTGTTCTTTATATGCGGGCAAAGATTTTTCGAATAAAGCGACGGCTTCTTCCAGTTTGCCGTAAAATTCGCCGCCGGCAGCATTGAGATGGCCGCCGCCGCCAAATATGGAAGAGGCAAATTCGTTGCACGGGAATTGGCCTTTTGAGCGAAGCGATATCCGGATCACATTTTCATCTTCCCTGATAAATGCAGAAAGCACAACATTTTCGATGCTTAAAGGGATATTCACAAAACCTTCCGCATCTCCTTTCGTATATTGAAACCGGTTTTGTTCGTTGATGGTGAGCGTAATCAAGGCGGTTTTGTATTCTTTGAAAATCTGCATTTTTTCATAAAAAACATATCCCTGCAAGCGAATTCTTCCCGAAGTATAATTATTATATACTTTGGAATAAATAGCGTCCTTGTCTATTCCCTTGTTCAGCAATTCACTGATAATGTAATAAATAGCCGGACTGTTGGAATTATACGTAAAAGCGCCGGTATCCGTCATCATTCCGGTATAGATACATTCGGCGCAACTTATATTTAAGGATTCAAACATCCCCATCCGGCAAATAAAGCGGAAAATCAACTCGCTGGTCGAAGAAATTTCCGGATGAGAAATCGTAAGATTGCAAAAATTATCCGGGTATGGGTGATGATCTATCATGATTTTTTTAGCCGTCGATTTGCTTACGAAAGGAGCTAATTGATCAATCCGGCTTAAAGTATTGAAATCCAAGCAAAACAACAATTCGGCGCTTTCAATGGTTTCGGCGGTTAATGTTTCATTTTTATTACCGATAATCAAATCCTTAACTCCCGGCATCCATTTCAAAAAACCGGCAAAATCGTTTGGAACTACAACATTGACTAATTTTCCTAATTCCAACAAAAAATGATACAACGCTAATGATGAACCTATTGCATCGCCATCCGGTGAAATATGGGTGACAATAACCATTTTATCATATTTATCTATGAATTTTTTCGCTTTTTGAATATTGGATTCGGCAATAATTTTATTTAGCATAGTGATTCTTTAATTTTAAATTTC
>JAISNS010000114.1 GCA_031276105.1 Dysgonamonadaceae bacterium | reverse complement strand
TCAATACTGGTTACTGCCGCCGCTTCGGTTCCTTCCTCATTGACTTCGATATAACTCTTTTGCTTGACTTGCGAAATGCACAACGACGCATCCGAAATTTCCGAAAAGTCGGCAGATTTAGTGAAAGCAATTCCCATTCCTGCCTGTTTCAGCACATCGTTCAATGTTATTTCGTATTCCGTTTTGAACCGGGGAATATACAAATCCACGTCGTATGCTTCTACCGACCGCAGGCATTGTTCCCAATAACCGTTCTGTTTCAGTTGGATGGTCATTGCTTCAAACGAAACGCCCGGCTGAGGGAGGACAAACAGCATACTGAAAGCGCCATTCCCGTAAGGCAAAGCCGTCAAAGCCAAATACTCGTCTTGATAATACCGCAAGGTATTGTTTTGCTGCATCATTTTGACCGTCGTTTTGCTCCCGTCTTCTTTGGTAAACGGCGCATCTGCGGTGGCCGACGAATTGAAGCCGCATTTGTCCGCCCAATTCCCTTTGAAATAAAGGGCATTCAACAAATACATGACGGCATTTCCGGGTATTTCTTTAATCATTTCACTAATCAACCCGTTGGTATGGCGGGAACACCATTGATTGATGATCGACAGCGTCCGGGGATCTGAAAAATCGACGGCGCTTACTTCGGCGTCATATTCCGTTTTATTGGTTTGGATAAATGCTTCCTTCACAGGTAAATCCAACCGGTACCAAATGGAATTGGCAAGCGCCAACCGGACGCTTGGGTCTGTTTTGACAAACGTTTCCCGCAATTTCCTGAAATACGCATTGACTTCTGCCGGAGAATAATCGTCCATACCCATCGTATTCTGTATCACCTGTTTGGTTTCACTGCCGGCGCCGTTCCAAACCATAGCCAAAGCCATGTTCAGGCTCAACGGGGAAAAGATAATGTTCTCGTCGCCGGACTGCTGTTCGTGGATAATCGAAAAAAGATTCATAGCGGCATTGTGACCGCTTTGGGTCATTTGAACTTCCTGACTCGACAATTCGATGGATATTGGCGCCGGAAGATTTTCTTTATTCCCGTCGTCATTTTTGTCGCAGGAAAAGAGAAATACTGTTACAATACAAGAGATTAAAATTGAATTTTTCATAAATAACATATTTATTTGTTTAACATTCTACTTACTAAGATGAAAAAAGCATCGAAAACGTTGCACGAATATTCAATTTTTATTTGCGCTATCTCAATCTGGTTTACAATTAACGGCTTATCCAGACGTCGTCGTGCACTTTTATTTTCCGGCGATTATAGTACAGGTCTTCTTTTTGAGGAATCGCAATTCGATACGATTTCCCTTGGGGTACTTTTAATTTCGTATCGCGCAGCCATACGTTGAACTCTTTCAGTTGCATATAATTAATCCCATTCTCTTTGGCGAAAAGCGCCAAGTCGTCGATATTGGCCGTTACTTCCACATAACGAACCGCTACCGGAGGATAAAGATTTTCTTTTTTAAGGATGAAACCATACCGGGCTGGGTTTTCAAAAATCATTTTCATTGCCAAAATACGAAAAACGTAACGCGAAGTCTCGGAAACCAGCAATAAATCGAGCGCCGAACCGACCTGTTGTTTTTCCATTTCGGAAGAAATACGCTGCATTCCGGCATTGTATGCTGCCGCAACGTCCACCCAATTCCCATAGCGCGTATAAGCGCTCTTTAAATAGTGACAAGCCGCTTCCGTTGCCTTTTCCACATGATACCGTTCATCCACTTCGCCGGTAATTTCCAAATTGTAACTTTTTCCTGTCTGTTCCATAAATTGCCAGAGGCCGGCCGCTTTCGCCGGCGACAGGGCGCGTGTATCCAAACCGCTTTCAACCACGCACAAATATTTGAAATCGCCGGGAATACCGTTTTTCTTCAAAACAGGTTCAATTACAGGGAAAAAACGGTTCGCCCGTTTGATATACATTAACATTGTTCCATGTAAATACGTCAGGCTATTGATTTCCCTGTCGAATCGTTCGCGAAGGTCTAAACGGTCTAACGACAGTCGATTGCCGCAAAATTCCACATCGTCGGGGATCGCAACCGATACTGCTGACGGCGGAATCAAGGAAGGGGGAACTTCGTCATTTTCAGTTTCTTTACTGCTGATTAAAACAAGGGAACAAATGAAAAATAAAGCGATTCCCAAACCGACAAAAAAGTAATTATATTTCTTCATACGTGAATAAGTTCTATTAATTAATGAATTATGTAGAGGCAAAAGGTAAAAGGGGCAAGGCAAATCCGAATCCGGTAAATTTATGAGTAGCGCTTAATTTACGATTTAAGCCATGACCGGTTTTTTGTTGTTCGTCTGTTATTATTGTTTTATCTTTGTGATCCATCTGGGGCTCGAACCCAGGACCCCATCCTTAAAAGGGATGTGCTCTACCTGCTGAGCTAATGAATCGCCGGTTTTCTTAAAAGCGCCGCAAAGATAGGGATTTTATTTTATTATGCAAAAGATGAAAAGAAAAATTTATTATTTATTAAGTATTTGTTGGCTGCTGAGCAGCATTTGGGAAGTTCCGGCTCAAGTTCCGCCGGCGCTGAAAGCGTTCATTCAGAAAGAAAACCTTCGTCATGCCGCGATTGGATTCAAAGTTGTGGACATGGGTTCCGAAAAGGTGATTGCAGATTATAACAGTTCGGTTTCACTTACACCTGCCTCCTGTATGAAAATAGTAACTACGGCTACCGCTCTGGATGTGCTGGGCGCCGGTTTTCGTTATGAAACGCCTTTACTGTACGATGGATTCATCAATAATTCCGTATTAGAAGGCAATTTATACGTGCTTGGAACCGGCGACCCGACTTTAGGATCGGAATATTTTGAAGACAACAGGGAGTCTTTCCCTGATGAATGGCTGGCCGGTATCCAAGCGTCCGGTATCCGGAGCGTTTCGGGCGACTTAATCGTTCTGGATCAATTATTCGGCTACGAAGGAATCTCAAAAAAATGGCTGTGGGAAGACTTGGGTAATTATTATGCTCCCGGAATTTATGCAATCAGCGTATTCGATAATATGTATTCTTTACAACTTCAATCATATTCGGATAATACACAGCCGGTTATTCTATCCATAACGCCGGAAATAGAAGGGATTTCCTTCATTAACGATATAACGGTGAAAGAGGCAAACCGGCACGAAACGGCGATCTTCGGCTTGCCGTTTTCGTACGAAAGGCGCTTGTACGGAACGATGCCTCCCAACCGGACTTCGTATGTGCTAAAAGGAGATATTCCCGACCCGGGATTGTTGCTGGCCAAGTATCTGAAAACGTATTGGCAACAATACGGCGTCATCATAAACGGAAAAGCCACGACCGCCCGCCTGAATATCCAATCTTCCGGAAACCGGAATGTGCTGGCGAAAGTACAATCTCCATCCTTAGCCGCTATCATACACGTAATCAACGTAAAAAGCAATAACCATTTCTCAGAACATTTATTCCGGACACTACAAATGAAAGCCGTAGATATCCCTGCTTACTGGAAGGAAAAAGGATTGGATTCATCGGCACTGTTTATGCACGACGGAAGCGGAATAGCGCCGGCAAATGCCGTTTCAACCGGTTTTTTACTGGATTTGTTATTATATATGGATAAAAAAGAAGGAAGGGAGGGCGCTTTTTTCCAATCGTTGCCCGTAGCCGGAAAGGAAGGAACCGTAACGTCTTTCCTGAAAAATACTTCTTTGCAGGGTAAAGCTTATGTTAAATCGGGAAGCATGACGGACGTACAGTCGTATAGCGGTTATGTTGAAAAAGGGAATAAACGATATGCCTTTTCGTTAATAATCAACCGTTTTACCGGCGAACGAAGCGAGTTGCGGAAAGAGATCGAACAATTGTTGACCGGCCTTTTTTAGTCCCGGCGCACCACCGTTAAGCCAATATCGGAAATTCCTTTCAACCGTTCCGCCCGCATTCCCTGCCTGACGGAATAGGTATAAATTCCGGACGCCGGATAGTTGATTGCCTGCTCAAACGGGAATGAATAGGAGTAAAGGCTCATTCCACGTCCGTACCATTTTCCGTAAATATCGGCCAATTCGACGTTTACCGTATCTGTCCGCTGCTGTTTAGCGGGAGTGGTAATATCTACAAATAACCAGAGGTTACGGAACGGATAATTATTGTTGTTCCTTATTTCGATGCAAACATCGTAACGGTGGGTATTGTCCTTCACTTCTACTTCAAATGTGGCTTTTTCGTTTCTCGGCCATTGTGATCCGGAAAAAGAATGGAATCCGGAAAAGATCTCGTTCTGCGAACAGGCTGTCAGCAGGAAGAATAAATAGCCCAGAGCGCCATAGTTAATTTTGCGGAAATTCATTCTGATTTTTTTTTACGAGCTTCTTTTCTCTGTCTTGTTTTTTCTTGTTTTTTTTCTTTTTCTTTAACGAATCGAAACGGGAAACGCTTTCGTCCAAAATATCCCGGTATTCTTTTTTGGGCGGCGTTTCATGTTCATCGGTGTGCAAAAGCCGGGGTTTTTGTCCGCGTTTATTCATATTGATTACTTCGTAGGCTCTTTCGGAAGAAACAGTTACCAGGTTAGCCGGGATGTGTTTGTCGGTCGAATACTGCATCTGGTTTCCGAATACATCCGTTTTGAAATGGTAATAGGTATTATCCATGGTTTCGAGTGGAATTTCGCGGGAAGGAAATTTGCGTTGCGCTTCCATGTAGTCGTCCGCTTCGTAGTTGAGGCAGCATTTCAGTTTGGCGCATTGTCCGGCCAATTTTTGCGGACTCATGGAAATATCCTGCAAACGGGCGGCGGCGGTCGAAACCGATACGAATCCGGTGAGCCATCCCGAACAGCACAGTTCCCGGCCGCAGGGGCCGATTCCTCCAATTCGTCCGGCTTCCTGACGTGCTCCGATTTGTTTCATTTCGATGCGAGTATGAAATGCTTCGGCCAAATCTTTTATCAGTTGCCGGAAATCAACCCGGTCGTCGGCAATATAATAGAAAATTGCTTTATTGCCGTCGCCCTGATATTCCACATCGCTGATTTTCATCTGCAAGTTCAAGTTTTCCGCTATTTTACGCGAGCGAATCGTCGTTTCATGTTCTTTCGCTTTTGCTTCTTCAAATTTTTCCAAATCGTTTGCTTTTGCCTTCCGGTAAATTCTTTTTACTGCGGCGTCGGGATGAATCCGGTATTTTTTCATTTGCTGCAAGACTAATTGACCGGTCATGGTAACGGTGCCTATATCGTGTCCGGGACTGGATTCTACGGCAACAATATCGCCTTTTTCCAGCGGGATTTTGGCGCTGTTCAAATAGTAAGCTTTCCGTGTATTTTTAAACTGAACCTCTACGTAATCTGTAGCCGATTCGGAAGCGGGAATGTCGCACAGCCAGTCGAAGGTGTTGAGTTTGTTGCAATAGCATTTGGAACAGCCTTTTTTATTCATGCAACATTCGCCGTTATATAATCGATATTCCATATATTTTTTATTTCTTAGTTTTTTTCGTTTTTTACTTCTCTCCTACTTCTTCAACAAGACGGCTATTTTTGTCGATAAATCGAAAAATACCATGCGCGGATTAACATTTTGTTCGATATGCCGTTCGGCTAACGCTAATTCGTCCATGAAGTCTATAATGTTTCGCTCGTTGATATAAGAAGAAAACTTCTTCGAAAATTCGGTTTCCGTCCGATTCATATAATTAATTTCGGGAATTTGGAGGCGGTAAAAGAAATTTTCGCGGATGTATTTCTGGGCATAAGCCAGGAATCCTTTTTGTTTGTCGCGTCCCAAAGCGGCAAATTCGTCGGTTTTCGCTTTGATACCCACGATGTCGCGCTTCCAGGCATTACGCATAATGGACTTAAACAGTTCTAAATAGTGTTCTGTTTCTTCCGTTGTATTAATGATACGGATCGCGTTCAGGTAATTGCCATTTGAAAGATGGGCGATAAGCGCCGCTTCTTCGTCCGGTAAATTGTATTTGGCGGTGATTACTTCCTTTAAATCTTCTTGTGCAATGGGCGAAACCGGAAATCGCTGCGCCCGCGATTGAATTGTTCCGATTATTTTATCCGGTTCTTCCGATACCAGAAGGAAAATTGTTTTGGCCGGCGGTTCTTCCAGGAGTTTCAAGAGTTTATTGGCGGCGACTTCGTGCATTTTCTCCGGTAGCCAGACAATCATGATTTTGTATTCCGACTCGTAGGCTTTCAAGTTCAGCTTTCGCGTAATTTCGTCTGCTTCGACCGAATAAATGGTTCCTTGAGCATTTTCGGCCGAAATGTATTCCAACCATGAGGAGAGGTTGAAATACGGATTTTTCCCGACAAATTCGCGCCATTGCGCCAGGAAATCATCACAAACCGTATTGGTTTTTCCTTTTTTGTTTATGACGGGAAAAACGAAATGCAAATCGGGATGGGAAAGTTTGTCGATTTTATGGCAGCCGGGACATTCGCCGCAAGCGTCCTTTTCTCCGCGATTGGTACAATGCAGGTAACGGGCGTAGGCCAACGCCAAGGGAAAGGCTCCCGCGCCTTCGCCGCCGGTAATTAAACGTGCATGAGGAATAAAGCCGTCTTTCACCGATTGCAGCAAGCGGCGGCAACTCTCTTTTTGTCCGATAATATTTTTGAAAAACATGGTTCAATAAATGGCTTGAGCGATTTGTCTGACACTGTCGGTCGCTAACAGGGTATAGAAATGCAGGCTTGGAACGCCGCTGTTTATCAATTCTTTGCATTGTTGAATACTCCATTCGATTCCGACCTGTTTAACGGCGTCGTCGGTTTTGCATTTGCGTAATTCGTTTTCCAATGCGTCCGGAATATCCGTGCGGAAAACTTTGGGTAATACGGTTAATTGATTGATGAAAACAACCGGTTTGATGCCGGGGATAATTGGGGCGGTAATGCCTTCGCGGCGGCATGTGTCTATGAAATCGAAGTATTTCCGGTTATCGAAAAACATTTGTGTAACGGCGTATCCGGCGCCTTGCGCCAATTTTCGTTTCAGGAAGGCTATGTCGGAATCCATATTCGGCGCTTCTTCATGTTTTTCGGGATAGCAGGCTACGCCATACGAGAAAGGGGTTGCCGGTTTTTCGAAGGAGATGCCTTCCAAGTCGATGCCTTGATTGTAGCGATTGACCTGTTCGATCAAATCGGTAGTATGTTCGTGACTTTCGCCGGGGATAATCCGGCTGTTTTCCAGTTTATTTGCATCTCCTCGCAACAAAAGCAGGTCGCTTACGCCTAAAAATTGCAAGTCGATGAGGGCGTATTCGGTTTCTTCTTTCGTAAATCCTTTGCAAATAATGTGTGGAACGGCCGTGATTTGGTATTTATGCTGGATGGCGGCTGCAATGGCTACCGTTCCGGGGCGTTGGCGGACGTTGGTTTTTTTCAGCAAACCGTTTCCCGTATCGCGGTAAACCGTTTCGCTGTGGTGCGTGGTGATATTGATATACTTCGGGTCAAATTCCCGGAGTTTATCAATAATCGTACATACTTTATCAAAATGATTCCCCTTCAGCGGGGGAAGGATTTCGAAAGAAAATGCTGTTTTTGTATTGTTAGAGAAAAAATCAGTTACACTCATAAAAGATTTTTATAAATTT
>JAISNS010000316.1 GCA_031276105.1 Dysgonamonadaceae bacterium | reverse complement strand
TCCGAAATGGAAACTATTTCTTACAAAGAGGCCGACCGCTTTATCAAGCAATATGTAAATCAGTTAAACGAACAATTAATTGCAGCCAAAAACGTTGCGGTCAAATGGATCGGCAGTTTTTCCATTTCTTCCGAAAACAAGGTTATTTTTACCCCGGATATTCATTTGAGTTGTAACGCTACCTATTTTGGATTTAATAATTTCTATTTGCCGCAACTCAAAGAATTAGAACCGGAAATAAAAGAAAATAATCCGGTTACGGTAACGATTTCTTTCAACAGACGAATTTTGGTAAAGACCGCTTCGATTGCAGCCGGTATTATTGCGCTGTCTTTAACCCCTGTGTCCCTGAATAATAACTCCGGCCAACATGTAAGTAACGCTTCTTTTTTCCCGGTTTATCACATAGCCGTAAACGAAAGAAAAAGCGAAATAAAAGAAGAATTTACACCGGAAATTACCGCGTTTGCTCCCGAAAAGACGGAAGTTGCCCCGACAAAACAACCGGATAAACAGAAGAATACACGTCATTACTATATAATTATAGCCAGTCTGTCGGCCAAGAATCAGGCGGAAAGAGCGCTTGCCGAATTCAAACAAACCGGATTTGCGGATGTTGCGGTTATCAGCAGCGAAAAACGTCATCGCATTTATGTCAAAAGGTTTGAAGAAAAAGCGGATGCAGAGTCTTACCTGACCACGTTTCGGAAGAATCATCCGAAATATGCCGACGCCTGGTTACTTTCCCAATAAGATTTCCCCTAAAAAACAGTGAAGTTCATCTACCGAACGAACAAATGAATGAAACATACAAAATCACTTCGAATCATTTTCCACGAAGCACAGGAAAATATATTAACTGCTCAAACGATTGATAATAAACTCATCCGCTTCCACTGCAATGAAAATCAGTGGAAAAACTGGGCGGAACTTTCCCCTTTTCTTGCTTCGGGAAATGCGATCAATCTGTTAAACGTCAACTTCATGGACGACGAAAACGTGGCGGCCGAATTTTTTATCGTCGAACCCGATTATCTGATCGACATCAGTTTCCTCGCCGAATGTTTCCGCCCCTACGGTCATCATCCGCTGAACTATATCTTAAGCCGTTTGCAAAACCGGGAAAATACATCGCCTATCCTGCTGGGAAACAGCGCCAACTTCTTTATCGACGAGTTTGTCAACGCCGGCGAGGAACATCCGGTGGATTATCAAACGTCGCTAAAGAAACTCTTCCGGACGTCGGCCTTTGAATTTACCACCTGCGAAGATTTGCAAAACAGCCGCACGGAAACCGATTTTTTTGCCGGCTGCCAAAAACATTTCAATCATATCAAAAAAGTAACGGAAGAACTCTTCCCCCGCGCCGGTATCGACCGGGAAAAGATTATTTTGGAACCTTCTTTCATTTCCAACCTGCTGGGATTGCAGGGGCGGCTGGATATTATGTCGTCCGATTATTCCGGTTTTATCGAACTGAAATCGGGAAAAGCGGTGGAAGACTACCGCAGCGGTGGACAGTTTATCCACGCCGCCGCGAACCATTACATTCAGATGATTCTCTACTTAGCCGTCCTCGAATTTAACATGGATTTGAATCCCGACGAAATCCGCTCCTATCTGCTTTATTCCAAATATCCGGTCTTGAGTAAGGAAAAACATTCGCGACAACACTTGGCCAACGCTTTGCAGTTGCGCAACCGGATTGTCGCCCTGGAATACCGGATTCAAAAAGAAAACCGCTGCGCATATACGCAAAAAGTCGTGGAAAGCATCGACGCCGATCGCTTGAATACCGCCCGCCTTTCCGGCCGGTTTTTCGACAATTACCTGCGCCCGTCGATAGATAAATTCAAACTGGCCTTTGCCCTTTTAGACGAAACGGAAAAGGCTTACCTGCTTCGTTTATATACCTTTATATCGAAAGAACTTTGGCTTTCCAAAGTCGGACACCGGGAATACGAAGGCGTTAAAAGAGCCGCCGTCCTCTGGAACGCTTCCATGGAAGAGATACAAGCAGCCGGCGAAATCCTTCACAACCTGAAAATCATTGATAATCAGGCGGCCTCGGAATCGCACACCCTCATGCTGGAAATTCCGGAATACCGGGATTTGTATTTGCCGAATTTCCGTCCGGGCGACGCAATTGTCCTCTACGAACGGAACAGCGACGCCGACCGGGTGAATAACCGGCAGGTATTCAAGGGATCAATCGAATCGTGGAACGGCAATCGCCTGACAATACGCCTTCGCTACCGTCAGAAAAACACGTCTGTTTGGAACGAAAATTCGTTTTACGCCGTCATGCACGATTATATGGATTCGATCGCTACGGGAATGTTTCGGGCGCTCTCCGCCTTCATGAACGCCCGGCAAGAGCGGCGCGATTTATTGCTGTGCAAACGGGAACCTCATGCCGAATGTTTTCTTTTAATCGGCCCGCCGGGAACCGGAAAAACATCGCTGTCGCTGAAGCAAATGGTTATCGACGAACAGCAAAACGAAAGAAGCAACATTTTACTCCTCGCGTACACAAACCGGGCGGTCGACGAAATTTGCAGCGCCCTGACCGGCATCCGGCAATCCCTCCCCTTCATCCGGATAGGAAGCGAGTTGAATTGCGCCCCCGAATTTCGGAATCACTTACTGGAAAAACAATTGCGCGATTGTAACAACCGGAAAGAGGTCGCCGCAATTATCAATAACTGCCGCATTTTCGCGGGAACGGTAGCTTCCGTCTGGAATCGTCCGGAACTGTTTAATCTCAAACAATTCGACCTGGCCATCGTGGACGAAGCCACTCAATTGCTGGAGCCGCACCTGTTGGGTATCCTGTCTGCCCGAACAAAATCGGGCGAAAACGCCGTCGAACGGTTTGTCTTGATCGGCGACCACAAACAGTTACCGGCCATTGTATTACAGCCGAAAGAGGAAAGCCGGGTAATCGATCCGCCGTTGCAAGCCATCGGATTGACCGATTTGAGCGATTCCCTCTTTGAACGCCTCTACCGGAAATACCGGGAAAAAGGCTTCGATTACGCTTATGATTTTCTTTCCAAACAAGGGCGGATGCATCCGGAAATTTCGACATTCCCGTCGCAACATTTCTACGAAGGACGACTGGAATGTGCCGGCCTTCCCCATCAAACGGAAGAAAACTATCCGTTTGAGCGCCTGCGGTTTTATCCGGTAACGCCGGATGAAAAAGACACTTCCGACAAGGCCAACCGCAATGAAGCCCTGCTGGCAACGGCTATTTGCCGGAAAGCATACGAATATCATCTCGCCTGCGGGAAACCGTTTGATCCGCACGCCATCGGCATAATCACGCCTTACCGCAATCAAATCGCCTTGATACGTAAATACTTGCAGGAAACGGGCATTGAAGCGTTGGCAGCGATTACCGTCGATACCGTCGAGCGGTTTCAAGGAAGTCAAAGGGACGTTATCATTTATTCTTTCTGCGTAAAAACCGCCGGACAGTTAGCCGCTTTGCCGAACATACTGGAAGAAAACGGCAACTCCATCGACCGGAAACTGAACGTGGCGCTGACCCGCGCAAGAAAACAACTGCACATCATCGGAAATGAAGAACTGCTGAAACAAAACGAGATTTACCGGAAATTGATCGAATATATTGTACGGGCGAAAGGCGAAAGGTAATGCGCGTCGCCTAAAAAAGATTTAACGGAATTATGCACACACACAATACCGCGCGCACGCGCAACTATAATTTCCGAAAAAAACAATACCTGTCTTATCTTTACTGCAATTCCGGGAGTAATTAAAATTTCGTACTCCTTGTATCCGGCGAGAGAAAATAGCAAAGTCTTCCCTTCTTGCATAAGATTACACAAGTAAAGCCAAAGAATACTAAAAGTTATTAATTTGTCTGTTTCGTAAGAAAAAGCGATTAATGGGGTTGAACTTGAATTCGGGAGCAAGTGATCTCCGCCACGTTTTTCAGGCCGTAATCGCGATTATTCAGGAAGAATCTGTCCGGCAGCGGTTGCCATCGCAGGAAGTCAAGCCGGAAGGCGGAGGCTTGACAAAAATCATGTATCCTTTTAGCTTGCACCAAAGGTTGCGTAATGTTTCCTTGGAACGTTCTTTGAGTAAGGCCTTTGTCCCATTTTGTTTTTCGGTGAATTGATTAATAGCATGGGCTATTTGAAGCAGGG
>JAISNS010000300.1 GCA_031276105.1 Dysgonamonadaceae bacterium | reverse complement strand
AGCCAAACGTTGGCAGTCGTCTAATGTCAGTTGAGCGGAAGCGCTCAGGCCGATACAGAATAAAATGAGCAGTAATAAATAATTTCTTTTCATTTGAATCATGTTATGTTTTTCACTTTAAATCCGCAATCATTGAAATTGGTCTATATTAATTCTTCAGCAATATTGTACTGATTCCTGTCGGCGGCATTGCGAGTAATCAATTCCCCAATAAATCCGGCCAAAAACAATTGCGTCCCAATAATCATACAAGTTAAGGCTATGTAAAAATAGGGTGTATTCGTTATGAGCGGCGCCAAAATGCCTTTATACAAAGCATACGCTTTTATCCCGATTACGCCGAGGATGGCTACCAATCCGACAATAAATATCAAACTGCCGATTAACCCGAAAAAGTGCATGGGTTTTTTCCCGAATTTGGATAAAAACCACAAGGTAAATAAATCCAGATAACCGTTAGTAAACCGGTCTAATCCGAATTTGGTTTGCCCGTATTTCCTTGCCTGATGATGCACTTCCTTCTCGCCGATTTTGGTGAATCCGGCATTCTTGGACAAAAACGGAATCCAGCGGTGCATATCGTTGTATATCTCAATGTTTTTAACCACTTCCCTGTTGTAGGCTTTCAGCCCGCAATTGAAATCGTGCAACCGGATACCCGAAAATTTCCGCGCGATTGCATTGAACAATTTAGTAGGAAGCGTTTTGCTAATCGGATCATATCTCTTTTTTTTCCATCCCGAAACCATATCGTATTTCTCTTCTGTAATCATCCGGTACAATTCGGGAATTTCTTCGGGACTGTCTTGCAAATCCGCATCCATTGTGATGACAACATTACCTTGCGTTCGTTGAAAAGCACAGTGCAAAGCCGGCGACTTGCCGTAATTTTTCCGGAAACGGATCGCTTTCACTTCGCGGTATTTTTCTTTCAATCGTTTGATAACCGCCCACGAACAATCGACGCTCCCATCATCAACAAACAAAATTTCATAGCTGAAACCTTCTTTATCCATCACGCGTTTAATCCATTCATGCATTTCCGGAAGGGATTCGGCTTCATTCAATAAGGGAATAACAATAGAAATATCCATTTTAAACTAAATGCTAAGAACTAAAAACTATACTTAATCGACGTAAAAAAACGCCATCCAAAATTGTTTACAAAATTAGATGAAAAATTCAGCTTTTCCAAAATTAATTCCACATTCCTAAAAATTATGAGGCTGTCTCAAAAGCGTGTCATCCCGCGCCTGACGCGGGATCCCCTATAAAATGTGCATTGATTTTCAGAGGATTGCGGGTCAAGCCCGCGATGACAACTCCTCTCAAAAAATATTAATTATGTCTATCAAGTATGTAGTTGTAGAAAATCGCTTATGTATAGCTTTCCATAATTTATTTTCAAGAAAGCAAAAAATAAACATCAAGAAAAAGGAATAGAAATCCAAAAAAAAATGTATCTTTGCGCCGGAAAAAACAAACAATACTTAAAACCATGGGGTTGACCGGTTTTGACAGCGGGCAGAAGTGGTTTGTAAGCATGCAGCGCATCGTTGTTCAGCGCTTTAATCTTGAATGACAAACAATTAACTGGCGAAAATAATTACGCTCTCGCTGCTTGATCGAAGTATAGTAGATTGTAGCTTTATTCCGGCTCAAGGAGCCGGAACGAGACATCACCCGGAGCTCTGGCTTCGAAGCAAACCGAAACGGTGGTGCAGCCATATCGAAGATAGTTTGATGTAAACCTCGGACTTCAAGCGAAATTAAGAGGATAAGCTCAATATCGGTGGCCTTAGTCTTGTATTGAGTCGAAAACCAAAGTAAGGATAAGCATGTAGAAAGCAAATTAATTCCTCGTTTGGACGAGGGTTCGACTCCCTCCAACTCCACAAAAGTATTGATTAAGTTATTTGAAAAATAACTCATATTTTACTTTCTAATCGTTACAAACTCCGCCTCAACAATCCGTGTATTCGGGTTCCGTTATGATTTGCCGAAGGCGCTTCCTGTTGACCTTCAGGTTTTCGATAAGTTTCAAGTCCTGTTGCCGGTGTTTGCAGTATTCGTCAATCGTTAACGAAAGTTCGGTTATCGAAACAACCTGCAAACTGTCCGTTGTTCGGTACAACTTGATGTCGGAAAGCAGGGGATATAAGTGTTTTGCTTATACGTATCCCGCTCCGCTTTTAAGTTGTCAATCCCGCGCTACTGGATATAGATGTAAGACAACAAAGCGGAAACAAATAAACCAAGGTAAATGTATTTTTTCATACTCGATATAAATAAAATCACCTCCGAACTTGGAAGCCGCCCGGACATGAAAAAGGCGGTGAAATCTGTGTTGGATTTACCGCCCTTTGTGTGTGCTGAAAATACTGGTTTGTTTAATTTCTCTTTAAATTTCCTTTATTTTCGTTTGACTTCTTATTGATAAAAATTGACGCTGCAATTACTATGGATGTTCCACCAAATATAGTGCCGATAATATCTTTACCTATTGAAATTAAATATGCAGAAAGCCCCATACTAATAGCAATTACAAGAAAGGCAAAAAACATCCCCCACCAATTAATGGAAAAAACTACTCTGCTTTCATTTTTTACTATTTTCACTTTCTCAATATCAATCTTGTGCCTATGCAATTGCTCTTTTTTAGATGTTTCTAAAAGGAATGAAATTATATTTGGGTCAATTAATTTATATTCGTTTAGTTCTTGCGGCGATGGTAGGCTTGTATCGTCTATTGTGAATGTTTCTTCTACCTGCCGCCCATTGGCTACAGTGGTTGCTATTTGTGTTTCTGTTGTTTTTAATTGCGATTTTGCCATATTAAATTTCTGAAAAAACTTTTCTTACGTCTGATGCTATCATTTTTCGATCACTTATCATATTCTTCCTGTCTTCGGCAAAAGAACCAAACTCTTTGTTGAGAATTTCCGATTTTATGCTTTCGATTTCTGGAAACGAGTGCCTGTAAATTCCTTTGGAAGCGTCAGAAAAAACAGAAACTCCATTTTTAATAAATCCCCTAGTATTTTTGATTGCTGTCATAAGTATATATTTAATCATCCTGTTAATATAACGAAGAAGCATTTTTTTGTTGTGTAATCATTCTTTTCATTGTGCAAAAGTAACGAGTTAATTGTTAAAATGAATAATTTATTTTGTTAATTAAATACATGTATGTTGTAAAGCAAAGCTTTACAATTAAATATAAACAGGAAACCCCCATATATGCTACATAAATACTCCGCGTGGAACGTTTGAATTTTTTATTACCGTATTCATTTTTTCGGGAAAAAACCGCTTTCGACAAAGGTCTGTAAATATTTTCAGGTATGAAAGAGAGTTTAATAAGTAGCAAATAACTTTTTTGGAATGGAATGGAATAAAAAAACCGCTCTTTTCAGGGAGCGGATGCACAAGAACAAAGTTTAAATTACCGTGTTAAACATTGTGCAAAGAAGCTGACAGTTCTTGCAATTTAATTTCTGTGTTTTTTAATCCATCCCGGATTTTTTCTATTTCGGCGCGGATCAAACCTTGCTGTTTCCCATTGACTTTATTCCCGTGGAGCCTTTGTGAAAGGTAGGATCGCGATTTCCCCGGAAAATTAAAACTTCCTACGGGGAAAGTTTAAAAAAGCCTTTACCTCAACCGAAGTCCGGTGCGAAAATCCAAAAAAAACGCTGTTTTATCCCTCCAAAACACAATTTTACCCTTTTTCTGCACAATTTTACCCGTAATTAAACGGGCGGAACGCTACTTTTGCAAACGATTTTCTTTGTATAAATTAAAAAAAAGTGAAGATAATGAATAGAAAACTTGTTTGGTTTTGGGGATTGTTTCTGACGGCAACCCTGATGTGTTCCGGAGCCGGAATTCCTCGCCCGGAATATCCTCGCCCGCAGTTTGAACGAACAGACTGGATAAACTTGAATGGGACGTGGAGCTTTGATTTTGATTTCTCTAAAAGCGGTATCGAACGTTCGCTTTTTACCGCCGAAAAACTTGAAAAAACGATCATCGTGCCTTTCTGTCCGGAAAGTCCGTTGTCAGGCGTTGATTATAAAGATTTTATCAATGCTGCATGGTATCAGCGCAAAATAAACATTCCGGCGGAATGGGACGGAAAACGAATTTTCATCCACTTCGGCGGAGTGGATTACAAGTCCACCATCTATATAAATGGAACGCAGGTTTTTGTCCATTATGGCGGTTCTTCTTCTTTTTCGGTGGACATAAGCGGTTATGTCAAAGCCGGAACAGATAACAATTTAGTGGTTTATGCGGAAGACGATTTGCGTTCCGGATGGCAAACCAGCGGCAAACAGTCGCATCGCCTTTATTCGTACAGTTGCCTTTACACCCGCGTAACCGGTATCTGGCAAACCGTTTGGCTGGAAGCTGTGGAAAAAGGCGGATTGAAAAACTGCCGAATCACTCCCGACCTCGACAACAAACAGTTTGTGTTTGAACCCGTTTTTTACGATTTAGACCGCGAAACTTCGTTTCAAGTCCGTATTCTTGACAACGGAAAGGAAGTGTTTTCGCAACGGACGCCGGCCAACAACAGCGCTTTTGTTTTCGCCCGATTGAAAAACCCGAAAACATGGTCGCCCGAATCACCTTTCCTTTATGA
This sequence comes from Dysgonamonadaceae bacterium, assembly GCA_031276105.1. Lineage (GTDB taxonomy): Bacteria > Bacteroidota > Bacteroidia > Bacteroidales > Azobacteroidaceae > Azobacteroides. The sequence goes on along the minus strand of JAISNS010000300.1, from coordinate 9,360 downwards.
TATTGAATTTTCGGTTTGGGATTCACAGGGACAACTTATCGACCGCGTGAAATCGTATGCCGGAATGCGCAAGGTCGAACTGCGCGGAAAAACGTTTTACCTCAATAATGAACCCTATTACCAGCGATTGGTGCTCGATCAGGGATATTATCCCGACGGACAGTGGACGGCGCCCGACGACGATCAGTTGAAACGCGACGTCGAATTAGGCAAAAAAGCCGGCTTCAACGGCGCCCGACTGCATCAGAAAGTATTTGAACAGCGGTATTTTTATTGGGCCGACAAACTGGGATACCTGACATGGGGCGAATCGGCCAGTTGGGGAGTAAGATGGACCGACCCCGTCGCCGCCCGCAACATGATTACCGAATGGGAAGAATGTGTTGCCCGCGACTATAACGCCCCCTCGCTCGTGGCTTGGTCGCCCCTGAACGAAGCGTGGATGGACGATGTGGACGGACAGCGGGCGCGCCTGACCAACGATTTGTATTTCATAACCAAACGGATGGATCGTTCCCGACCGGTAGTCAGCGCAAGCGGCGGTTATCATGCCGGATTTACCGATATTTATGCGGAACATATTTATACGCAAGACCCGGTCGAACTTCACAAACAACTCTATGGCGGCGAAGAAGGACAGCCGCGCGTTCGCCGTCCCGAAAAAAGCGCCCCCTACAAAGGCGAAGCCTATATGATAGACGAATTTGGCGGTATTCAGTGGATAAAGGAAATGAAAACCCCCGAAGTCAGCGATCAGAAAGAGTTTTGGGGATACGGCGAACCGCCCAAAACGCTCGAAGAATTTTACAGCCGGCTGGAAGAACAGGTCAATGTAATCCTGAGTTTAGACCACATCGACGGATTTTGCTATACGCAAATTGTGGATGTTGAACTCGAAAAGAACGGCATTTATACTTACGACCGTAGCGAAAAGTTTGACACGGATCGCATCTATAAAATCTTTACCAAATCGCGCGAACAGGCCAAAGAAGAAGTAAAGAAAATGCTGTCGGAACGAAACACGGAAAAAAAGGAGTGATTTTACAGCTATGCAAGTAACCGGAAATCACGAATGAATATAGTTTTATTTAATGTTTAATTTTAAATTTTTTCAATCATGAAAAAGAGTACATTTTTAATTTTGTTTGCTCTCCTGTCAGTGGGAGGAGTATTTGCGCAACTCAACGAGGGCGCAGGTGGAACATTAGTTAGTTTATTGCCGGATGGCGTAACTGCGAAAATTGAGACCGCACAGAAAAAAGCCAAGACTAAAAACTTGGTCGTGGCCGGTGAAAAATCGAAAGGCTACAAAGCTTTTTTTGCCGCATCAGATGCTGCGCATGGGGAAGAATTGTGGGTAACGGATGGAACGGTGGCCGGTACCAAAATGGTAAAAGACATTCAACCGGGTGCGGCAAGTTCGGACATCAACGAGATTGCCCGTTTTAACGACAAGGTTGTTTTTGCAGCCAACGACGGAACAAACGGAAGCGAATTGTGGATATCGGACGGAACGGAAGAAGGAACTTATCAGGTGAAACAAATCCACGACTTTGGCGAAGGTTCCAATCCGAACGCTTTTACGCAAATCAACGAAACACAGTTTGTTTTTAGAGCTAAAAGTATTGACAGTGAAGAGTATGATTCCGGTTCGGCTGCCGGCGCCAAGCAATATTGGTTGTGGATCAGCGACGGAACAGAAGCCGGAACTTCGCTGCTTTATGAGTGCGACACGCGATGGCCTGGTCAGGACAACGGCTCTTACCATTATCCTTGGATGAGGGTTGGCCGGAAAGTATTCTTCAAAGCGGACGTTAAAGAAGGCGTCACCAAAGGCGAAGAACTTTGGGTTACAGACGGAACGCCGGCCGGTACCAAAATGGTGAAAGACATCAATTGGGAAGTCACCAATCCGGAAACGCCCGACGACGGAAAGACGCGCAATTCGGCCATCGACCAAATGGTGAACTTTTACAATGAAAAGTTATTCTTTAAAGCTTGGACGCCGGATGCCGGCAACGAACCTTGGGCCAGCGACGGTACCGAAGAAGGTACCTACATGATTGCCGATACCGATCCGACTATAAACGACGCAGGAATAGGCAATGGAGGTAATATGACGGAAGTGGGACAATTCCCTTACAACGGAAAAGTGTACGGCAGAGGATGGTACGCCGACGAACGCACAATACAGTTGGGATGTACCGATTTGACAAAAGGTAATTTTACCGTTTTGCAGGTGAATAAAAATCCGCTGTCGGCAGGAGTTGGCGCCAAGATTAACGGCTGGCCGGATCCGGGCGTGGAATTTGACGGCGTGTATATGTTTTGCGGCCAGTCCGGTGATGATCCGAAATTGGAAGGCAATTATGGCGGAGAACTGCATTATACCGACGGAGAAAACGTTTATTTACAGTCGGATTTTGAACCGGGAGCAGACCAAAGTAACTGGGTAAAAGAACTGACCGTAGCCAGCGGAAGCGCCTACTGGTGGAGTGATTCCGGCCCAGCTACCGGACACAGACAAAAATTGCTCCGAATCGACGATAAAGAATCTACCCCGGTGCTGGTAACCAATTTTGATCCGACATCAGATGAAATTCATACCTTGCGCAACTTGGGCGGAGATCTGATTTTTTCCCGTGGAGACATCAACTCCAATAAAGGGCTTTATTGCTACAGTTACCGCAAACCGACATTCGATCCGGCAAAGGAGACCGATAATCTGGATATAGAATATAGAACAAGAGACGAAATTACCGCCATCGAATCCGTAGCGGCAGCGGCCAAATTTGCTATATTCCCCAACCCGGCCTCCGATAAATTCAGTTTCAATGTGGAAGGAAAAGTGATTAGCGTGAAGATTTTTGACCTCACCGGACGGCTGGTAAAAACAGAATTACAGCCGGACAACCATTCGGTCAATATATCGACGCTTCAAAAAGGTATTTATCAAGTGCTGATTACCGGCGCCGAAAATACGCACAAGTCCACGCTAATTGTTAAATAATTAGCAATTAAGATGCGGCCGTCTCAAAAGTATGTCATCCCGCGCTTGACGCGGGATCCCCTCTGAAACCCTTGTCATTGCGCGTCAAGCGCAGGGATGACAGGCTTTTTAGACAGCCACATCTTATTTTTGATATAAACCGATTTTCTTATAAACTTAAATATAATACCGATGATTAGATATAAATTATCCCGTATAACATTCGTTTTCATTACCTTGTTTTACGCCCTTGTTTCCTACGGGCAAAACACGGTTTCGGTAACCGGAAGCGTATTGGACAGCGAAAGCCGGGAACCGCTCATTGGGGTTAGCGTGATGGAAAAAGGAAGCGTAAACGGTACGGTAACTGATCTTGACGGGAAATTCATTCTGAAAACAGCCGCCAACGCTACGCTGACTTTCAGTTATTTGGGTTACGCCGCCACGGAAGCAAGCGCCGGCAAAGGCGAGGAAATACTCGTCTTGATGGAAGAAACAACCCACGCACTGGACGAACTCGTGGTTATCGGATACGGCGTTCAGAAGAAAAGCGACCTCACCGGTTCCATCTCTTCCATTTCGGGAAAAGACGTGAACGATGTCCCGGTAGCCTCTGTCGTGCAGGCATTGCAGGGAAAAGCATCCGGCGTTACCGTTATCCAGAACACCGGAGCGCCCGGAAGTACGACCACCATCAAAATCAGAGGAACCGGTACCGTCAACGACGCCGACCCGCTCTACGTAGTGGACGGGTTTATTGTGGACGGAATCAACCACCTCAATCCGAACGATATTGCCAACGTCGAAATATTTAAGGACGCTGCCTCCAGTTCCATATACGGCGCGCGCGGCGCCAACGGAATTGTTGCAATAACCACCAAAAGCGGCGAGAAGACAGGAACGAAAATTACTTTCGACAGCTACGTGGGTTTTTCTACCCCGTGGAAAACAATTCCGGTTTTGAGCTTGGATCAATATGCGCTGATGAAAGACTATATCAACGGAACAAGTATGTATTCCGCCGACGGCCAACTGTATTATTCCAAAGACCCGACGACGCAGGAACTCTATTATAATGAACGCATATTCAATGATATCGACACCATCCGGCGCAGTTCGCCGGCCAACTGGTGGGATGCGATTACTCAAACCGGCGTCAGGCAACAATACAACCTCACGATTGCCGGTGGAAACGAAAAAAACAAATACTTAGTCAGCGGAAGTTATTACGACGACAAAGGAATTGTCAATACTTCGGAATACAACCGTTTCAACACGCGGGTAAACCTGAGCAGCGAGCTGACAAAATGGTTGCAATTCGTCGCAAACATGTCGTATGTCTGGGAAGACAAAGCGAGTGTCCCCGAAGGACAAAACAGCGTTTTGAAGCGCGCGCTGTATCAAAACCCAATGGTATTTACCTGCAACAACAGGGGCTACTGGTCGGAAGATCATCCGCTGGCGGTTTTAGACCGCAACCACAACAATACGAAACGGCATCGCTTGGACGTGAATGTGAGCCTGAGCGCGCAAATCGGCAAACTGCTGAATTATCAATTCAAGGTGTCCGATTATGTCGTTCCGGAAACAAGAACCCGCTTTACCGAAATAAACAAACTGGATGAAGACTTTGCAATCAACGACCTGAGTACCATTTTCGAACGCCGGAACCTGATTAATAAATGGGAAATAAACAACCTGTTAACCTTTGCATGGAAAAATGAAAACCACGATATTACCGTACTGGGCGGCCAGACACTGGAAGGGTACAGCAGCAGTTTTCAGGAATCAACCAAAAAAGGAACGGCGAGCAACGATCCGCATTTGTGGCATCTGACCGGCGGTTATACCGGCGACAAAACGTATGGCTACGACCGCGAATGGACAGCCGTCGGATTTGTAGGCAGGGTCAATTACAACCTCCTCGACCGGTATTTGTTTCAGGCCAACTTCCGCGCCGACGCTTCGTCTGTTTTCTCCGCCAAAAATCGCTGGGGCTATTTCCCTTCCCTTTCTTTGGGATGGAAGTTTATTTCAGAGCCTTTTATGCAAAACCAGCAGTTGCTTTCTTTCGGCAAATTGCGCGTGGGATGGGGACAGTTGGGAAACAACCGGATCGACGAATTGGCACGCTACACGCTGTTGAATACGCAATACAACTATCCGCTCGGCGTGGGCAATCATATTCTTTATCCCGGAATTACCGCCAAATCAATCGGCAATGAGAACATCCGTTGGGAAAAGACGGAAACAACCAATATCGGCCTCGATCTCGGCTTCTTCAGAAACAGTCTGGATTTCAGCGTGGAAGTATTTAACCGGCTCACCACAGACATGTTGTTGCGCGTGCCCGTACCCATATCCGCCGGGCTTGACGAGGCTCCGATGGTCAATGCCGGATCGGTTCGCAACAAAGGGATTGAGTTCAGTTTCAATTATAAAAACAAAATCAATCAGTTTCGCTACGAGGTTGGATTCAATATCAGCTACATTAAGAATGAAGTGGTCAGTTTGGGAACCGGCAACGAACCCGTTTGGGGAGGCTGGCTGGAAGAATCAAACATCAACGATTTTGTAACGAAAACAGACATTGGCCGACCTATCGGCAGTTTTTACGGCTATGTAACGGACGGCATTTTCAATACCGAAGAGGAAATAAAGGCCAGTTCGCAATACGACTACGGCAAAAACGACTTTGAACAAACTACCCGTCCCGGCGATTTCCGCTTTGTTGACGTGAACAGAGACGGACTGATTACAGCCGAAGACCGGACGTATCTGGGGTCGCCGATGCCCGACTTTGTGTTTGGTATTCCCTTGTCGTTCGGATACAAAAACTTCGACTTAACCGTTTTCTTTCAGGGACAAACCGGAAACAAAGTGTTCAACGTGATGGATTATTACCTGAACAATGCCGCATCGGACTATAATCTGTATGCCGACATCCGGGAAAAACAGTGGTCGGGACAATTGCGCGACGACCGGGCGTTTTTTCCCTTAAACCTGAACGGTACCGTGCCCGACCTTCGCAGTACGGATTTGAACCGGAATTTCAGGGCTTCGGACTTTATGCTGCACGACGGCTCGTATATTCGATTGAAAGAAGTAAGATTGACCTGCAATTTCGACAAGAAATTCGCCAACAAACTGTTTGTAGAAGATTTATCGCTGTTTGTCGGCGCCTATAATTTATTAACGTTTACGCGATACAACGGTTTCGACCCGGAGGTAGGCAAATTGATAGAAACCGAAACCAATAATATCAATCTGGGTATCGATCATGGAACTTATCCCCAATCGCGTACCGTAACAATCGGATTAAAAGTAACTTTGTAATCTTTAAAACACAGCAATGATGAATAAAACAGTTTTCAAAATACTGACAGTCAGTTTAGTATTCCTCCATATCGCCGGATGCGCCGACTTTTTGGACAAAGAGGTGCAGGGATTTTCGACCGATGAAAATTTCTATGATACCCGCTATAAATTGCAAACGGCGCTGAATGCAACTTACGACGTATTGCAGATGAATCTTTTCAATGAATGTGAATGGCGCTTCGGGGAAGCCTGCGCCGACGATGTATGGAGTAACGACGAAGGTTTGCAAGGCCAGATGGGACAATTGGTGCATTTCCGGTTTACGCCCTCCAACACCTGGATACGCGACCGGTATGAAATCAATTATAAAGGCATTCACCGGGCTAATCAGGTGATAGCCAACGCTCACCGGGTACGCTTGGCCGACAGCGAATACGCTTCGTACCGGAACATCCGCGAAATACTGGCGCAGGCCAAATTTTTACGGGCGTTCTTCTATTTCAATCTGGTGAAAACCTATGGCGGCGTGCCGATTCGTCCAGAAATCGAAACGGTGGAAAACATGGTTATCCCCCGCAGTACGGCGGAAGAAGTGTACGCTTATATCGAAAAAGACTTACGGGAAGCCGCCATCATGCTGCGGGCGCGCTATACCGCCGGCGATGCGGGGAAAATAGGCGAAGGCGCTGCGGTCGCTTTGCTCATGAAAGCGCTGATGTATCAGGCCACGCCGGGCGAAAAGTCCGGCAAGTGGGAAGAAATGGTACGCCTGGGCGAATTTTTCATCGACGGCCATTCCATGACTTTCGGCGAAATACTGAAATACGACCCCGCGCAGGAAGATTGGGAAGCCCTTCGCAAACGCCTCTGGTTTAAACCGCAGGAACTCAATGGGGATACAGACCCTTACGAAACAAAAGATACGCAACTGGATCCCTTGCAAAATGCCTATGGGCTGGAATATAAGGATTGTAACGGAAAAGCCATCGGATATATCGACCAGTTTTTCCTGGCAGGAGAATTTTGTTCAGGCTCTGTTTTTGAAGTCGTATTCAAAGAATCGGCCGACGGCTCTACCAACGACAACAACGAAGGAACCCCCATTTTCAGCAATCATTACGACCTTACTTACCCGGCCAATCCGCAAATGTGGTGCCGGGAAGAAATTATGCAAACCTTGTTTGGTAGCAGCGACGCGCGCAGGGGATTTCTGCTGGCTCATCACGGATTTGCTCCGGACGGGGATACCAACGAAAACCCTCCCGGTACTTATATGCCGCTGAAGTGGTACACGCCGGTTAAAGAGCGTCCGCAATACGAAGGCGACAACGGCAAAAACAGGCGCGTTATCCGTTATGCAGACGTCGTTTTAATGTATGCCGAAGCGCTCAATGAATGTGGTTTCGGCGCGCGGGCCTTGACCGAACTGAACAAAAACAAAGCGCTCATCAATACGATTAACGGCAGCTCGGCGCTCTATCCGGCCGGAGGCTACGGACTGATGCGCGACAATATATGGCTGGAACGCCGGATGGAACTGTGTTTTGAATGGGACCGCTTCTTCGATCTGGTTCGCCAAAAAAGAGCGGCAACCGTTTTGAAAGCCTTCGGCGCCAGTCGCTCCAACAAACGCGGTTATTATTTCCGCGAAGGCGTAAACGAAGTCTTCCCCATCCCCCAACGCGAAATAGACATATCCAACGGAGCCGTAACACAAAATCCCGGATATTAATCGTTCAACTTTCAAAAATAAAACACATGAAAACAAAAATAAAAACAGCAATAGGAATAGCCGCCCTTTTATGCGCCTTTTCCTGCGAGGAAACAGTCGATGCGCCTCACTTGGAAGCCGGCATCAATAAAAACCAGTTGACAGTCAACGAGTCGATGATCATTGATTTTGCCGGCAGCACAGCCGACAATATCGTCGTTTATCCCGGCGACGACCGGCAAAATTACGATCTCCGCGAACAAAGCAACACCGGATTAGTCGTGAATAAAAAACGCTTTACGTACTCATACCGCGTACCGGGCGAATACAAAGTCGTCTGTTTGGCCTCCACCTCCGGCGACCGGGCAACGAATCTGAAGTTCGACAGTTGCTCATTCACCGTAAAAGTCATTGACGACCAGACCGAAATAGAGCGGATTTCCTGCCCTCAAATAATACGGAATGAAGTATTTGCCGAGAAACGCGCCAACGACGAATGGTTGATGCTATTGCCGCGAAGCGCCATTTACAATAAGCGAGAGCAACAGGTAGCGCTTTCCCAGCAATTGCGATTCATCATTCAGTCCGACTCAACCAAAATATTCGTCAATGGAAACGCTTTTTCGGCGATGACGAAATATAATCTGGCTGAGCCGATAAACATTCTGGTACGGTCGAATTTCGGAACCGAACGTCCTTATAAATTATACACCGTTAATTATCCGAGATTCAGTTCGTTTCAGTTAGCGGGTATTAACGGAACGCCGGCGCTCAACGAATTTGATTACAGCGCCTCCGTTATGAATGTAACCCTGCCTGTGGGAACGGACGTAAGCCGTCTGACGCCCGTGTTTACCACCTTTTTGCCGTCGGAAAAAGTGTATATCGGAAACACGGAACAACAGCCGGGCGTTTCAACGGTCGATTTCACCCAAGAAGTCACCTATCGTTTGGTATCCGCTGTGCCCGGTAAACCGGAAATGCAGGCCGAAGCAACGGTCGTGGTAAAAGTGAATTTCCAATGAGGCCGCCCTGCTCCCCCGAACAGACCGGCTCTGTTCCCCCGAACAGACCAGCCCTGCTCCCCCGAACAGACCGGCCTTGCTCCCCCGAAGAAAGCGGCATTCTCCCTCCGAAGAAAGCAGCATTCTCCCCCCGAAGAAAGCAGCCTCCCCGCTCCGAGGGAGTCAGCCTCCCCGCTCCGAGGGAGTCGGCCTCCCCGTTTGTCATTGCGGGCTTGACCCCATAGCCGTCAGGTTAGCGAGTAAGAACCTCATTTTCACCTAATTTTATTTAACAAAACCACCTCAGTAGCAATGGATAAGCACATCATTCACACCGA
>JAISNS010000291.1 GCA_031276105.1 Dysgonamonadaceae bacterium | reverse complement strand
AAACGCTAACAATCTTATTCTTAGATTATTAGCGTTGCATAAAGTTGTCCCACCAAGACTCGAACTTAGGCTGGCTGAACCAAAATCAGATGTGCTACCACTACACCATGGGACAATCTATTCATTTTTCTAAAAAGCGCAACAAAGGTACGGTTTTTTATTGATTCTGCAAACTTTTGAAGCTAAATTTTTACCGGCCAACTAATAAAAAATAATTTTTCTTGCCTTTTTGGGCCAAAATGTATTTGTTGCCAAGCAAATAAGAATTGTCAATCAAGGTATCAAAATTTGGTAACTTTTCTTTGTTGATACTTATACCTCCGCTCTGCGCCATTTTCCGCATTTCTCCTTTCGACGGGAAAATCGAAGTCTTTTCCGCCAATAAATCAACGGCTTTGATTCCTTCAGCCAATTCTTTTTTGGATATTTCGTACTGCGGAACGCCTGCAAAAACATCTAATAGTGTGACTTCGTCTAACTTTTTCAAAGATTCGGACGTGGAATTTCCAAAGAGAATTTGCGACGCTTCAACAGCAAAGTCGTAATCTTCCTGTGAATGAACCAAAATGGTAACTTCTTTTGCCAACCGCTTTTGCAAGGGACGTAGGTGAGGGGCGGCCTGCTGTTCGCCAATCAACGCCTCTATTTCTTTCCGGTCTAAAGCCGTGAATATTTTGATGTATTTTTCGGCGTCGATGTCGCTGACATTCAGCCAAAACTGATAAAATTTGTAAGGACTGGTGTAACGGCGATCCAACCATACGTTGCCCGATTCGGTTTTGCCGAACTTGCCTCCATCGGCTTTCGTAATCAGCGGACAAGTCAAGGCGAAAGCTTCTCCGTTGACTTTTTTACGAATCAACTCCGTGCCGGTAGTAATGTTGCCCCACTGGTCGGAACCGCCCATTTGCAGCCGGCAACCGTATTGTTCGAATAAAAAAAGATAGTCATAGCCTTGAAGCAGTTGGTACGAAAATTCGGTAAAAGACATTCCTGCGCTCGCTTCGGCGCCTAAACGTTTTTTTACCGAATCTTTTGACATCATGTAATTTACGGTGATATGTTTCCCAATATCACGGATAAAATGAAGGAACGTATAGTCCTTCATCCAATCATAATTGTTGACCAATACTGCTGCATTCGCTTTGCCCGAATCGAAATCAAGAAACTTGGACAATTGGGCTTTGAGTCCTTCCTGATTTTTCCGTAAAGTTGCTTCATCCAACAAATTACGCTCCTGCGATTTCATAGATGGGTCGCCAATCATTCCGGTCGCGCCACCAATCAGGGCAATCGGGCGATGGCCGGCGCGCTGGAAATGTTTCAACATCATCACGCTCACTAAATGACCGATGTGTAACGAATCGGCTGTCGGGTCGATGCCGACATAAGCCGACGTCATCTCTTTTTGAAGTTGTTCTTCTGTTCCGGGCATCATATCATGAATCATGCCCCTCCATCTCAGTTCTTCTACGAAATTCATTTATCTTAATTGTAAAATATAAATTAAAAAAACAATTCTTACTTTTTTCCCTTATCTACCGGTTTTGCTACGGCACAGGATCGAATCCTTGTCCGCCCCAAGGGTGGCAACGGGAAATGCGCTTGATTGCCAGCCAACTACCTTTTAAGGGGCCGTATTTTTTAATTACCTGAAGCGTATATTCCGAACAAGTAGGCACATAACGACACGAAGCCGGCGTCAGGGGCGACAGGCAATACTTGTAAAAATAAACGGGTAACAAGATAACAAAAATAACAGATTTCCTGATGGTTTGTTTCATTGCAATTTTTCTTTTAACAGAGTAAGTCCTTTTATTAAAGCTGTTTCTATTTCCTTATAAAGAATCATCTCATTGGTAACGTATATAAAAGCAATCAGGTAATTACAGGATTGCACGACTGTTCCTTCCGCCAACAAATGCTTATTCAAGCGATACGCTTCCCTAATCAATCGTTTCAACCGGTTGCGATGAACGGCGCGTTTGATCTTTTTTTTAGGTACGCTGATAAGAACGGAAAAACCGTTGTTCCCATCCTTTTCCCGCTTAGCGTAAATCACCCGTAACGGGAAAACGGGAAAGGAGTTACCTTCCGAAAATAAAAAATCAATCTCCTTTTGGGAAGAAATACGTTCGCTTTTGCTAAAAGTCTGCCTGAGATTCAACGGTAAATTATTTCGAGCCGTTTTTCGACAATTTCTTCAAGTAATTTTCCAAAGCAGCAGCCATAGAAGGCGTTTCTTCGCTCGGAGCTTCAATATCCAAACGCAAACCGGCATCACGAACGGCTTTCGCTGTCGTAGGGCCAAAAGTTCCTATCGCTGTCCCATTTTGATTGAATTTCGGAAAATTCTTTAACAGAGAAGATATTCCCGCCGGAGAAAAGAAGAGCAATACATCGTAATCGAAAACTTCTCCTTCTTGAAAATCGTTACTTACCGTCTTGTACATAATAGCTTTGTGGTATTTGATTTTCTTTCCATCCAAGAGATGAGTTAAATCTTCTTTATGCACATCCGACATGGGAAGCAAAAACGTTTCCTTATTATGCTTGTTGATAGGAATCATCAAATCTTCTTTTTTTCCCGACTGGGGATAAAAAATTTTCCGTTTCCGGTACACAATATATTTTTGCAAATAAACTGCAATTGCTTCTGTAACACAAAAATATTTCATCGTTTCAGGAATCTGTATCCTAAGTTCTTCCGCTAAACGAAAAAAATGATCGATTGCCGTTCTTGCCGTAAAAATAATTGCCGTATGATCCAATATATTCACCCGTTGTGCCCGAAACTCTTTTGCATTTACCGATTCTACTTTTATAAATGGCCTGAAAACAACTTGAACGCCATATTTGTCTGCAATATCGTAATAGGGTGATTTCCCATTACCGGGTTCGGGCTGAGAAACAAGAATTTTCTTTATATTAGCAACCATAAACAAAATATCTCTTTATTCAATAAATAATACACTTAACCCTTTATACAAAAAATAAAGAGGAACTATTTCCTGGGCGCAAAGGTACAAAATAAAATGAAGCAAAAGCGTTTTGTGTGGAAAAAATAACACGTATATTTTACGGGAAACAAGGATTATTACTAAAATAAAATAAATTACATAGAAAAAAAAGCAAATAGATACGATTTTTTCAATATAAAATAACAGCAGGGTCGGCAGAAAGAGAATGAATCCACTGATGCAAATGATGGAGAAATTGTAATCGTTCCATTCGCGTAAGCTTTCCTTTGTGAAAAATATATTGCCTGCGATACTGTAAACAAGGGCTTTATATAGAAAAAAAGAAAGGATAAGCGCCGATGATTTAAGGATAAACGGAAACATCTGAAAAGAATGTTCCTGCGAAATATCTGCCTGATAGATATGATAACTAAAAAGGTTAACGGAACACAGAATAATGGTTTGTAAACAGAGTAATACTTTGATTATAAATTCATTATTAATCTGTTCGGCAAAGATGCTTTCCCTATTATTGCTTCCAGAGAGTCCTTTTACCATCGAATACAGCAGTTTAGGGCCTGTGCTGAAGGCATGTATGAAAATAAAAAAACAAATCAGAAAAAGAATAAATCCCCAATTATGAAAATGAACACGGACGGAAAGAGGTTCTTCCGTAAATATAAAATCAAGAAAAATAAACAAATTCCTCATTGTAGTGATTTATAATCAATTATATAACAGTCATTCCTGCACGTCAGGATAAGTTGCAGCCAAGACTATCGCTTCTTGCACCGTTTCGGCGACCTGCCACAAAACAGACGTACCGGGTATAAATTGTTCTTTTTGGCCTTGCTTCAGCAACATCAACAGCGGATCATAATAATGATTGATATTCAGAATGACAACCGTACCGGAATATAAGTCCAATTGCTTCCATGCAATAATTTCAAACAATTCATCCAAAGTACCTAAGCCACCGGGCAAAGCGATACAGGCATCCGAATGTTGAGCCATCCACTGCTTGCGTTCGTGCATCCCTTTCGTAACGATCACTTCGTTAAGTTGCGGATGTTTCCATCCTTTATCTACCATAAACCGCGGAATAACGCCGGTTACCCGGCCGCCATTCGCCAACATCGAATCTGTAAGTGTCGCCATTAAACCTTTGTAACCCGCGCCGTTAATACACCGGATATTCCTTTGTGCCAATAATATACCCAATTCCTTAGCTGCATCGAAATAGACCGGAGCAATTGCCTCACTTGATGAAGCATATACCGCAATCGTTTTTACTTCGTTTTTTTGTCCATTCATCAACAATAGAATTAAAAGCTGAAAGATTATACATTTTTAGCTTCGATTCGGGACGCAAAATTAATAATTTTCGGGTCAATTTAAGAAAGAATAGGCAGAAAAGATGGTATTTCATCTTTTCTGTCTATTCTTTCAGCAGTTACCTTTTTCCACAATTCAGTTCGCCGGATTGTCATATATTACCTGCGTTAAATTTTCCGCTATTCTCATTTTGTCAGGTTTGATCCACTATTCGGACAAAAATTTATTGTCAATTTGTCAGCCTTCGCGTTTGGCACAATATTCGTAATATTCCCCCATGTAAAATCAATATAAATAACTTAATAATATAATTTAAAAATTTAAAATTATGAGTATTAAACCATTAGCAGACAGAGTGCTGGTGAAACCGGCAAGCGCCGAAGAAAAAACAGTCGGAGGAATCATCATTCCTGATTCGGCCAAAGAAAAACCCCTCAAAGGGGACGTGATTGCAGTAGGTAACGGAACAAAAGACGAAGAAATGGTCTTGAAAGCCGGAGATAAGGTTCTCTACGGCAAATATGCCGGAACGGAAATCGAATTGGACGGCGAAAAATACCTCATCATGCGTCAATCCGATGTTTTAGCAATAATTTAAAATGTAAATACAATGGCAAAAGAAATTAAATTCAACATTGATGCCCGCGACTTGCTCAAAAAAGGCGTGGATGAACTGGCAAATGCAGTTAAAGTAACGTTAGGTCCCAAAGGACGCAACGTCATTCTGGACAAGAAATTCGGCGCGCCGCAAATCACCAAAGACGGCGTAACGGTGGCCAAAGACATTGAGTTGGCCGACCCGTTCCAAAACATGGGCGCACAATTAGTCAAGGAAGTCGCTTCCAAAACGAACGATAACGCCGGCGACGGAACAACCACCGCCACCGTTCTGGCGCAATCCATCATCAGCGTCGGCCTGAAAAACGTAGCCGCCGGAGCCAATCCGATGGATTTGAAACGAGGTATCGACAAAGCAGTTATCGCTGTCGTTGATTCTTTGAAAGAACAATCGCAGGAAATCGGCGACGACTTCGGCAAAATCGAAAACGTAGCCAAAATTTCGGCTAACGGCGACGAAACCATCGGCGCCCTGATTGCCGAAGCCATGAAGAAAGTGAAAAAAGAAGGCGTCATCACCGTCGAAGAATCCAAAGGCATCGACACTTACGTCGATGTAGTAGAAGGAATGCAGTTCGACCGGGGATACATCTCCGCCTATTTCGTTACCAACACGGAAAAGATGGAAGCCGAACTCGAAAATCCCTACATCCTGATCTACGACAAGAAGATTTCCGTTTTGAAAGACATCCTTCCCGTTCTGGAACAAACCGTTCAAACCGGACGTCCCCTCTTGATTATCGCCGAAGATATCGAATCCGAAGCATTGGCAACGCTCGTCGTTAACCGCTTGCGCGGTTCGCTGAAAATCTGCGCCGTCAAAGCGCCGGGATTTGGCGACCGTCGCAAAGAAATGCTCGAAGACATCGCTGTCCTGACCGGTGGCGTAGTCGTTTCGGAAGAAAAAGGCCTGAAATTGGAAGGCACGACTATCGACATGCTGGGAACCGCCGAAAAAGTAAGCGTCAACAAAGACAACACCGTGATTGTAAACGGATCGGGCGATAAAAAAGCGATCGCTTCCCGCGTAGGTCAAATCAAGACGCAAATTGAGAATACCACTTCCGACTACGACCGCGAAAAATTGCAGGAACGTTTGGCCAAATTGGCCGGTGGAGTGGCAGTCCTTTATGTTGGCGCCGCTTCGGAAGTCGAAATGAAGGAAAAGAAAGACCGCGTAGAAGACGCTTTGAGCGCCACTCGTGCCGCTATCGAAGAAGGCACCGTTCCCGGAGGAGGCGTAGGTTACATCCGTGCGATTGCCGCTTTGGACAAACTGAAAGGCGCAAACGAAGACGAAACGACCGGCGTTGAAATCATCAAACGCGCCATCGAAGAACCGCTTCGTCAAATCGTTGAAAATGCCGGAAAAGAAGGCGCCGTTATCGTGCAGAAAGTGAAAGAAGGCAAAGGCGACTTCGGTTACAACGCCCGCACCGACGTATATGAAAACCTGTACGCAGCCGGCGTTATCGACCCGACCAAAGTAACCCGCGTCGCTTTGGAAAACGCTGCTTCGATTGCCGGTATGTTCCTCACCACCGAGTGCGTGATTACCGATAAAAAAGAAGAAAATCCTGCTCCTGCCATGCCTCCGATGGGCGGCGGAATGGGCGGCATGATGTAATGTGTATTTCATAAAGAAAGAGAACGGCTCATCCTCAAGGATGAGCCGTTTTTGTTACTGTTTACAGGTCGTCAATTTCAGGCGGAGGCGATCAGGATGTTTTTTACTGTCTCCGCTGGCAAACCGGTAAATTCGGCAATCTCCGCTACGGTCTTGCCGGCTTGAGCGAGTTTTAATACGTACTGCCGCTGTATTTTTTGGACGCCGATAAGTATTCCTTCTTGTTTACCGATGAGTATTCCTTCTTGTTTACCGATAAGTATTCCTTCTTGCTTGCCCTTGTTCAAGGCGTGGTCCATACCGCTATTGTAATCCATCGCCGCCATTTCGCGACTTTCGTAGATTCGTAACATATCTTCATCCTGCAAGACGTTACCTATTTTCCACATTGCTTTTTCTATTGCCGGTTCCATTGTTATTATTTTTTTTAATGTATTTTCGTTTGTGTTTTTGTCGAAAAAGGCCAGCCAGCGGTGAAGCGGGTTGCCTTCTATGTCTTTCTCCTTCAGTCGCCGGAATTTGACCATGTCAATAAAGTGCATTTCCAGTACATCCGTGAGCATGAAATCTTTATGTTCGTCTTCCCATAAGTGAAAACTGCTGTGCACCTCGTCTATCGGTAAAAATTCGGCGCCTAAGATATTGATAACTACTACTTGCGGCAGTTTGTTATAATTGTCGCCGGCATGGATGCCTTTGCTATACTCGCAACTCCAATAATACAAACTTCGTTTGTCCATGTTGCCGACTGCTCGGAGTTGCACTTCGATATTCACTTTTGTCCGGTCGTTAATCACTGCCCTGACATCCAAAACGCTGGCTTTGGCGCCCTCTATTTTGGCCGGAATTTGCCTGTCGGTTATGATTTTTACCAGATTTGCGTTCCTGCCCGTTTTTTGTAACACTACATTCAAAAATGCAAGGAGTTGCTCTTCATCTCCTTCTTCGCCCATGTATTTCACAAATAAATAATCATTCAGCGGGTTTGGCCGTTCATTTTCTTTCATTGATTTTGGTGTTTTTATTGTTATTGTCGGGGCAAATGTAATTATATTTATTGGAACAGACAAGTTATTTTTTCTTTTTTGCGCCTTTGCCGCCCGTTGGCCTTTCTACTTCACTCATTTTTTTCAAAAAATATTTGCATAATCTGATTTATTGAATTACATTTGCAGCGGTTTTTGTAAAACAGCAACAAATATGACAGCTTCCGAAATTTACAGTTTATTATGTATTCTTAACTTCCAAAGTTTGGAAGCTAACGGAATTATGCGTACACACACACACACACACACACACACACACACACACACACACACACACACACAGCAGGTTCAAGGCTAAAGGTAAAAGGTACAAGGGAGGTACAGGGTATAAGGTGCAAGGTACAGGAGCGGCAAA
>JAISNS010000236.1 GCA_031276105.1 Dysgonamonadaceae bacterium | reverse complement strand
AAAATAGTCTATTTGCTTCCCGGAGGCCTGTTTAATTCGGGCGGAATGGAACGGGCGATTACGATTAAAGCGAATTATTTGGCCGACGTTTCGGGCTATGACGTTTCGATTGTAACAACCGAACAAATGGGGCGACCGGTTTTCTATCCATTATCCGAAAAGGTCGGGCTTTATCACTTGGATATTGGTATTCATGAGAATTTCGGCAAAGAATCGTACTTTCAAAAAGTCGTTTCCCGTTATTTTAAAACGAAAGAATATAAAAAGAAACTCAGCGCTTTACTGAACGAATTGAAACCGGATATAACCCTTTCTGTTTTGGGGCTGGACATCGGTTTTATTAATCAATTGAAAGACGGAAGCCGTAAAATCGGCGAATTGCATTTTCCGGGTAATTTCCGTCAATTAATGGCGCGTAAACTGTCCGACAGTTTTATTCCCAACTATATAGCCAAATTGCGCACGGAGGAATTAAAACGAAAATGCGCCCAATTGGATCGGTTGGTTGTGTTGACGCAGGAAGAAAAAGCTTCGTGGAAACAGGCGGCGAACATTTCCGTTATTCCGAATCCATTGCCGTTTTATCCGGAAACGCAGGCTTTGTTGGCGAACAAACAAGCCATTGCCGTCGGCCGGTTGGCCTATGAAAAAGGATTTGACATGCTGATTGACGCATGGCAACCGGTTTCGGAAAAACATCCCGACTGGACGCTCAACCTGTTCGGCAATGGAAATCAAAAACAGGATTTATTGCAACGTATTTCCACGAAAGGGTTAGCCGGAGTAATCAAAATCCATGAGCCGGTGACGGACATTCAAAGCCATTATTTGGAACATTCGATGCTGATTTTTCCTTCCCGTTACTTGGATGCGCTTCCGATGGCGCTGATTGAAGCGATGGCAAGCGGTTTGCCGCTGGTTTCATTCAATTCGCCGTGCGGCCCGAAAGACCTGATCAGGGAAGGCGTAAACGGTTATTTGGTTCAAACCGGCGACGTTAATGCCTTGTCGGAAAGGATAATTACGCTGATCGAATCGCCGGCTTTGCGGCAATCCATGGGAAAAGCGGCGAAAGAACTTTCCGCTAATTACCGGGTCGAAACGGTGATGCAACAATGGATTCATTTATTTGAAACGATTGATAAACAATGATATACATTAACGGACGTTTTTTAACTCACCCGATTGCCGGGATTCCGCGTTTCAGTTACGAGATGTGCCGGGCTTTGTGTCGATCGGGCAGGGAAATAACGGTCGTTGCTCCGGCTTATGCGCCCCGAAAAGAGTATCCTTTTCCGGTGGAATATTACGGGAAAAGAAAATCGCACCTTTGGGAACAGGTGGATTTGTACCGTTTCATGAAAGGGAAAAATAACGCTTTATTAATCAGTTTCAGCGGTTTAGGGCCGGTATTGTATAAAAATCATTGGCCGACCATTCATGATTTGTCTTTTTGGCGGCATCCCGAATGGTTTTCATTTTCATATACACTGTTTTACCGGATAGTAACGCCGATTTTAGTCCGAAGGGCCGTTGCCGTGCTTACGGTCAGTCAATTTTCAAAAAGTGAAGTTATTGATTTACTGAAAATAAAAGAAGACAAAATAACGATCGTCTCAAATGCCGTTTCTCCGAAACTTTGTCCGAAACCGAATGAAGCGGAACAAGTTATTTCGGACTGGAACGAACGCTATGTGCTGATGGTTTCGGCTCGCGATCAAAGGAAGAATTTTTCCCGGACAGCGCAGGCTTTTCTTTCTCTAAATCAGGAAGATGTGAAATTGTATATTGTGGGCGATTCGGGAACGGTTTTCAAAGAAAAAGGGCTGTTTGATTTTCATCATCCTTCGATCAAACTTTTAGGTAGAATCAGCGACGAGGCGTTGTCTCATTATTACCGTCATGCCTTGCTGTTTGCTTATCCATCGTTGTATGAGGGATTTGGACTTCCTCCGATAGAAGCGATGGCGAATGGTTGTCCGGTGTTGGTATCGGACATTGAACCCTTGCGGGAAGTGTGCGGCGACGCGGCTTATTACTGCGATCCGAACGATACCGCCTCTATTGCCGAAGGAATGAAAGCGCTATTGACGGACGACCGGTTAAGAAAAGACCTCAAAGAAAAGGGATTGCAGCAAATCAAAAATTACAGTTGGGAACAGTCGGCTCAAAAAATTCAAACGTTACTTGATAAAACAGGATATTTATGAAAAAATGCGCTTTTACAATATGTGCTAAAAATTACATCGGATTGGCGAAAGTGTTGGAACAATCGTTCATTAAACACAATCCGAACGTTGATTTCTATATTTTCATCGCTGACGAATTAAGCGACGAACAGCGAAAATTGTGTCATTCCAATATTCTTCCGGCGAAAGATGTTTTAGCTTGTCGTGCGGAATTGTGGGAAGAAATGTCTTTTAAATACGATATTGTTGAGTTTTGCACGGCAATTAAACCATTGTGTTTCAAACATGTATTCGATAAAGGATATAAGAAAGCCTTATATTTTGATCCGGATATTCTGTTTTATTCGAATATAGAGGAAGCGTGGCAAATTCTTGATAATTACTGTACTCTTGTAACACCTCATCTTGCTTATCCTTACATCACTATCACGGAAAAAGAAACCGACGATCACGGCATGTTGTCGTCCGGCGTTTATAATCTGGGGTTTATCGGCCTGAAAGACAGCGATTCGGTTCGCCGCCTACTGACATGGTGGTCTGACCGGCTTTCGCACCATTGTGTTTCCGAAATTCAGGATGGATTTTTTACCGATCAAAAATGGATGGACTGGTTGCCCTGGATACTGAATAACGGCGAATTGTATGTTTCCCGGCATTTGGGTTGGAACATTGCCCCGTGGAACTTGAAAGAAAGAAAAGTGATAAAACAGGATACTTCGTACCACATTTTGTTAAAGAGAGATGAAACCATTGTTCATCCGCTGGTCTTTTTCCATTATTCGGCGGTCAATTACAAAGATTTATTGAAAGGCATTTACCGGAACCGGAATTTTGAAATGGATACGGAAGACAACTATTTGATAGAATTGTTAACCATTTACGGCGAGCATATTCGTGAAAGCGATTTTACGGCCTATCTTTCTTGGCCTTATACCTACAACTGCTTTTCCAACGGCGATTCGATTCAATTGTCTCACCGGCGGATTTACAAGCGTTTAACGGACGAGGGGATTTGTTACAGCAATGTGTTTTCTTCGGAAGGCGTTTTTTACCGGATGCTGAAGAAACGGAAGTTACTGTTTCAATCGAACAATAGTCCGGAGCGGATGAAAGCAGATAAAGTTTCCAATTACGGACGGAAAATCGCTGTCTTTGATCAATTGTCTTATCTGTTTGTCCGAATCATTGGTTTTGAAAGATACACAATGCTTTGCCGCTTTCTGACACACTATCTGAAGAAAAAAAATTATGTGCGTTTATTGGGCAAAGCGTATAGAAAATTTCCCGTATGAAAAAAATTCTGCACATACCCAATTACTATCCGCCTCATATAGGCGGAATTGAAGAAGTTTGTTACAGTATTGTTTCCGGTTTGCCGGATTATAATCACCGGATAATCTGTTTCA
>JAISNS010000097.1 GCA_031276105.1 Dysgonamonadaceae bacterium | reverse complement strand
GATATCGTCGATTACATTGTCCGAATTCAAACGAGCTAAAAATGCGACAAGAATGCTATTTTTTGACTGATTTGTTACATGATAATAATTTTTTGTTGATTAGTTTTGCAAAAATATGTGTGTAATAACAGAAACAAAAAATAAAACAATTTATGAAGAAAATATCAGCGCTAATACTCATTTGTTTATACACGATGTCGATGTTCTGTAATCCGGTGATAAATGTTGCCGGATTAGGTATACGTCCCAACACGTTTGAAGATGTAACGGAAAAAGTGCAACAAGCCATCGAAAGTTGTCGAAATCAACCGCAGGCGGTACTTTCGTTTCCCCAAGGGCGATATGATTTTTGGGCAGACAATGCAACACAAAAAGAATATTACATATCCAATACCTCGTCCGAAAGCGATTGCCCTTCAAAAGTGAAAAACATCGGACTGCTGTTCGAAAAATTAAAAAATATAACTCTCGAAGGCAATGGCTCTTTATTCGTTTTCCACGGGAAAATGATAACCTTGGCGATCGACCGTTGTGAAAATATAAAAATACGGAACCTGTCCGTCGATTTTGAACGGCCGACAATGTCCGAAATAACGATCGACGAATGTTACCCCGACTCCCTGATTGCGTCGGTACATCCGGATTCCAAATACGCCATCGTTGATAACCGGATACGATTTTACGGCGAAAAATGGGAAATGAACGACAATTATTTCAGTATTTTGACCGATACAATCACTGGAACCAATGTCTATACTTCCTGGGATCCTGTTTGTTACGCTAAAGTTACCGAACGCTTTCCTTTCAAGTTGAAATTTGAAAACGATTTCACTCATACCAATTATAAAGCCGGACAAACCATCACTGTACGAAGGCATATCCGCGACCATGTAGGCCTGTTCGTCAATTTATCGAAAAATATTCAAATACAAAATGTAAATCTGCATTATATGCACGGATTAGGCCTTGTATCGCAGTTTTCGGAAAATCTGAACTATAAACAGATAAACATTTCTCCGTCGAGAAACAGAACCATTGCCGCTTTCGCTGACGGCATGCACTTTTCCGGCTGCAAAGGACATATCGAAGTCGATGAATGTATATTTAAAGGCTTACACGATGATCCGATAAATGTTCACGGAACCTATTTGAAAATTGAAGAAATAAACACGCCCACTAAACTTACTTTACGCTTTATGCACCCGCAAACCTATGGTATGCAAGCTTTTTTTGTAAATGATACCTTGACGTTTATCCGTTCAAATACATTACAAAAAACAGGATACGCCCGGGTAAAAGAAGTAGAACAGATATCGCCCCGCGAAATACGGATAAGCCTGAATCAATCCATTCCTGAAGAAATTATAGCAGGAGATTGCGTGGAAAATATAACTTGGACGCCCTCCCTGCGAGTCAACAATTGCCGGATGGAAATGACTAATACACGAGGATTGCTGGTAACAACACCCAAAAAAGTCGTGATTGAAAACAATTATTTCTACCGGACAGGCATGTATGCCATACTCATATCTGCCGATGCAAATAGTTGGTACGAATCGGGAGCCGTTCAGGATGTTGTTATTCGTAACAATATCTTCGACGCCTGTGGCTACAACCTCTATTCCGGCAACAATAATTATTCCATTGCGATTGAACCGGAAAACCACAACCGTGTGAAAAACCATTGGATACATCGCAATATATACATCCGGAACAATGTTTTCAAAGTATATGACAACAATCTTATTTTTAAAGCCCGAAGTGTTGATAACCTCAATTTCGAAAACAATTCGGTAGAAAATATCCCGCTGATTCCATTATTGGAAAGCCAATCCGGACAAAAAGAAAATAATGTCTCTTTCCTGTTAGACAATTGCTCAAATGTCCGCTTTCATAACAATACATACAAACTGTCCGGCAAAAACACCGCTGTAAAATGCCTCAACATGCGGAAATCCGACATAAAGAAATCGGATAGTCATTTAACAATTAATATTTTATAACTTTATATTCAACTAAGAACATGAAAACAAGAAGTTTATTTTTACTTTTACTGTTCTGCCCGCTTATTTCGATTCAGGCAGAAACAGGCGGCTTGCCGGAAAGCGAACATCTCCTCCGGTATGAGCAACCGGCTCTCGAATGGATGACTTCCGCCCTCCCAATCGGAAACGGACGCATCGGAGCAATGATCTTCGGCGGCGTGGAAAAAGAACAAATACAGTTCAATGACAAAACCTTATGGACGGGAAATAAGACCGAGCGAGGAGGATACCAAAATTTCGGCGACATCTTTATTGAATTTAAAAATCAAACCCCTTATACCGCTTATCTCCGAAGCCTGGACATGGATAATGCGCTGGTTAGCGTTGCTTATAAATCTTCCGGCGTCGCTTACCTTCGGGAATATTTCGCTTCTTATCCGGACAATGTAATTGTTATGCGCTTTACGGCAAGCAAAAAAGGAAAAATCAGTTTTTCCCTGTCGTTAACGGACGCGCATCAGGGAACCGTTGTCGCAGAGCAGAACCGAATATCGGTCAACGGGAAATTGACGCTGTTATCATACCACGCTACGTTAAGCGTTTTGAATGAAGGAGGAAACATTTCTTCCCACGCCTCTTCCATTGATGTGGACAAGGCCGACGCCATTACCCTGTTGTTGACGGTCGGAACCGATTACGATCCGCAAACGCTTGATTATCTCACAAAAACCAATTGGAAAGAAAACTTGGAAACAATCGGAATTGCAGCAGGCAAAAAATCTTATCCGCAACTGAAAAAGAATCATATAGATGATTATCAGTCGCTTTTCAACCGGGTTCATCTGCATCTGGGAAATAAGAAGCCGTCCGTTCCTACCGATAAATTATTACGGAATTACAATCAGGGACAATATGATCCGGCGTTGGAAATCCTGTTTTTCCAATATGGCCGTTACCTGGCAATAGCCTCCTCCCGGGCCGGCCTGGATTTGCCTTCCAACTTGCAAGGATTGTGGAACAACAGCAATAATCCACCCTGGGGAGGAGATATTCACTCCAACATCAATATCCAAATGAATTATTGGCCGGCAGAAGTCGCCAATCTGGCAGAATGTCATTTACCATTCATCAACTACATCTACAATGAAGCCTTAGTACATGAATCATGGCGCAACATGGCGGCAAGCCTGGGCTGTAAAGGCTGGACATTAAAAACGCAAAACAACATTTTCGGATATTCGGATTTTGTTTATAATCGTCCGGCTAACGGCTGGTATTGCATGCATTTATGGGACAAATATTTGTTTAATCCCCAACGGGAATACCTGAAAAATACGGCTTATCCCGTCATGAAATCCGCCGTCGAATTTTGGCTAAACCGTTTATTTATGGACGATGAAGGAAAATGGATCGTTGTCAATGAATGGTCGCCGGAGCATGGCCCCTGGGAAAATGGCGTTGCTTATGCCCAACAAATTGTGTGGCACTTGTTTGCTGCTACCATCGACGCAGGAAAAATACTGGGCGATGACGAACATTTCATCCGTTTGCTGGAGCAGAAATTCGCTTCGCTGGATACCGGTTTGAAAACAGGCGATTGGGGACAATTAAGGGAATGGAAATATGCGGCCGATGATCCGGATGATAAACACCGGCATATTTCTCATCTGATAGCCTTATATCCGGGGAAAAACATTTCGCCGCTCCTGAATCCTTCGATTGCAAACGCCGCCCGAAAAACGCTGGAAGGAAGAGGCGACAGCGGAACCGGCTGGAGCAGAGTATGGAAAATTGCCTTTTGGGCGCGCTTACTGGATGGAAATCACGCGCATACACTTTTGCAAAACGCATTGGCGTTGACCGGCGACAAAGGAATGGACTATATGGATAAAGGCGGAGTTTATGAAAATCTGCTCGACGCCCACCCGCCGTTTCAGATAGACGGAAATCTTGGCGCTACGGCTTGCATTGCGGAATTACTCTTGCAAAGTCATCTCGGAGAATTACATCTGCTGCCGGCTTTACCGGATAAGTGGGAAAAAGGAGAAGTAAAAGGCCTTCGGGCAAGAGGCGCTTTTGAAGTAGATATACAATGGGAAAAAAGGCAACTGTTCGCCGCCCGGATTAAATCTCAACAAGGTGGCGTCTGCAAATTGAGAAGCAGTGTTCCGCTAAGCGTTGCCGGACAAAATGCCGTTTCCGAAAAGGATGAAAACGGGTATTATATTACGATTATAAATACGGAAGCGCATACTTCCTACCGTATTATGCCGAAAAAGTAACTATTACCCTCTGAAGATTCAGGGAAACCTTTCCCGCATTTCTTTCATTGTGTGTCGGTTGCTTACCTTAATTGATGTTCTCTTGGGAGTAGGCCGGTTTTTCATATTGCTTCTTTTATAATCCGTAGCAATATCAACGATTCGTTTTCCCAACTTAATTCAGCGTTAGCTGCGGCAAAACCCGCTTCATTTTTGCGTTTAGCCGACATTTCCCGAATCGTTTTTGCCAGAAATTCAGGTTCGAAATGATCAATCAGCGTTCCTGTTTCATAGCGGGCAACAATTCTTCTTATTTCCGGAAAATCGACAGATAATATGGGTACATGATGCCGTATATAATCAAAAATCCGGTTAGGAAGCGAATAGTAATAATTCAATCCTTTGTTTTCGAGAAGATTAATTCCAATATCGGCACATTGGGTATAAGCGGCTAATTGTTCGAACGGGATTTTTCCGGTAAACCGGACACGATCTTCCAACTGCCGTTTTTTTACCCTGACTTTTAACTCCTCCAATACGTCGCCGTCGCCAACAATATAAAAAACATAATCGTCCAAATAAGGCATTGCATCAATTATCCATTCAATACCACGTCCTATATTGACCGCTCCCTGATAAAGGATCGTTTTTTTTCCTCCCGAATCAATCGCCGGTTTAGTTGCCGGCAGTCCGGAAAAAGGAATATTCCGGACTACTTGCATGTTCATTTTATACCTGCGGTTATACATATCGGCAATGGATTGGCAAACCGTGTAAGAATGTTTCAGATTCGGAAATGTCCAATCTTCTATTTTTCTCCAAAACCACTGTATCCATTTTCTGTCGATGACTTCCGGCATTTCGGGAAATATTTCGTGAGCATCGAAAATCAATGGTTTTTTACGAATTTTACTTGCTAAATAATTAGCCGGCAACGTGTCGGTATCGTTAGAAAGGAATGCATCCGTTTTTGCAAACAATAAATAAAAAAACAAGCGGATATTGTATTCTGCGTAAAAAAGAAAACGTTTATTGAAAAACAATTTTATCCGGCGAGTCTCGTATTCTCTTTCCAAC
>JAISNS010000224.1 GCA_031276105.1 Dysgonamonadaceae bacterium | reverse complement strand
TTATCCCTTGTACCTCCCTTATCCCTTGTAGCCTTTCCCCTGTACCTTTTGCCTTTAGCCTTGAACCTGCTGTAGTGTGTGTGTGTGTGTGTGTGTGTGTGTGTGTGTGTGTGTGTGTGTGTGCATAAATCCGTTAACTTCCAAACGTTGGAAGTTAAGAATACATAATAAACTGTAATTTACGGAAGCTGCCATATTCTTTGTTGTTGTTTTACAAAAACCGCTGCAAATGTAATTCAATAAATCAAATTGTGCAAATATTTTGGCTAATAAAAATCAAGCCCTCACCGTCGCGCTTACTATCCGCTTCACGACAGCGCCTTTTCGATGTCGTCTAACGAAAATCCGCGACCGGCGGCGAATCGTATCAGTTTTTGCCTGATTTCGTATTCGTTTTCTCCCCGGATGGTTTTCCGCTTGTTTTGCAAGAGTTGGCGCAACTGTTCCCGGCTCTCGTCCGGATCAATATCTTCCAACGCTTCCCGAATCGTTGATTCCGAAAGCTGTTTTTTCTTCAGTTCGTATTTTATCTTTTGGATTCCCCAGCGGTTATAATGTATTTTATCGTTCACGAACGCCCGGCAATAACGGCTTTCGTCGATGAATTTTTCTTGCAGGAGACGCTGAATAATTTTGTTTTGTTCCGTTACTGGAATTTCCCATGTATCCATTTTCCGGCGCAAATCGGAAATGCACCGTTCGGCACGGCTGCAATAACCGGCCAGCCGGCCCAAAGCCTGTTCATAAGTCATTTGTTTCATATTTTATGTATTCTTCAATTGTGCGCGAATCATCCGGTCTCGCCCGGAAATATCTTTTCGTAACTCCACTGTTTGGAAACCTTTATCCTTCAACATGGCTGCGGTTTCTTTTCCGTAAATCGAACTTGTTTCAAGATAAAGGCTTCCTTCTTTTTTCAAACACGTCGATGCGATAGCGGCTATCCGTTCGTAAAAAAGCAACGGTTTGTCTTGCGGAACAAAAAGCGCCTGTTGCGGTTCGTAATCCAGTACGTTTTTCGACATCTTCGCTTTTTCCGCCGGCGTCACGTAAGGCGGATTACTTACGATAACGTCCCACTGTTCAGGCAAATTATCCGGTAAATCTTCGAAAAGGTCATGTAAAACAAACTGTACGTTTACGTTATTCCTTGCAGCATTCCGTTTCGCAATTTCCAAGGCTTTGCCGGATACATCCAGAGCATAAACCGAAGCAAAAGGCAACTGTTTCGCCAATGAAACGGCAATACAACCGGAACCGGCGCCAAGGTCAAGAATGGCGGCGGGCGATTCCTCATTCACAATCCACTCCACCAGTTCCTCTGTTTCCGGGCGTGGAATTAACACACTTTCATCGACGTTGAATATCATTCCGTAAAATTCGGTTTCGCCGGTTATGTATTGCAACGGACGGAAATTCTTCAGTTCCGCAACAATCTCCTCGATTCGGCGCCGGTCGTTTGCCGACAATTGCTTATCTTTGTCGAGCCAAAGGCTATGCCTGTCTTTTTGACAGACAAATTCCAGTATCAAATGACTGAGCGACCCGATTTCCGTATCGGGATATAAGCCTCGCAATTGCGACCGGATAAAAGTGAATGATTTTTGCATTATTCGTTGTTTGGCGCAAAAGTAAAAAATAAATATGAATTATGGATTATAATGACTTGTCATTTACCGCTTGTCGCTTGTCGCCCGACGAACGCTATATGCGGCGTTGTTTGCAACTGGCTGAATATGGGCGAGGATGGGTAGCGCCGAATCCGATGGTAGGCGCAGTCATCGTTTATCAGGGAAAAATTGCCGGCGAAGCTTTCCACCGCAAATACGGCGAAGCACATGCCGAAGTGAATGTTATTGGCGCCGTCCGGAATACGGAATATCTGCAAGCTGCAACGCTTTACGTCAATCTCGAACCCTGTTCGCATTACGGGAAAACGCCTCCCTGTGCGGAATTGATTATCAGGAAACAGATTCCGCGCGTGGTTATCGGCCAATCCGATCCCTTCCCCGAAGTTTCGGGAAAAGGAATAAAAATGTTGAAAGACGCCGGCATTGAGGTAATTACCGGAGTTTTGGAAAAAGAATGTGAACACTTGAACCGGCGTTTCATCACCTTTCATCAAAAACGCCGCCCGTATATTATTTTGAAGTGGGCGCAATCGGCGGATGGTTTCATCGACCGTTTTCGCGAACCCGGCGATGGTCGCTTGCCGGTGCGCTTTTCGGATGATTTCTCGCAGATTCGCATACATAAAATGCGTGCCGAAGAAGCCGCTATTATGGTGGGTTCCCGAACCGAACAATTAGATAAACCCCAATTGAATGTCCGCTTTTGGCAGGGTAATCATCCCCGGATAATCAAACCGGTTTCCCACAAATCGTTGGCTTTGCAAATGAACGAATTGTACGAACAGGGAATACAGTCCCTTATTGTAGAAGGGGGCGCTAAACTGCTTCAAAGTTTTATCGAAGAACGTTTGTGGGACGAGGCGCAAGTGGAAATCACGCCCCTTCGCCTGAATGAAGGCGTGAAAGTACCGGCTTTTCCCGGAACGTTAGAGAATGTTCAAAAATGTAAAAAATCGTCCGTTTTGTTCTTTGAGAATCCATTGAAGCCCTAAAAATCTATAAATATTACTTAATATAGCGATTGTAGTCAAAAATGTTTCTACTTTTGCAGACTAAAAGTTGTACAAAAATTAATCTTGCATGCATTTAAGAATCGGAACGGGTAGTATATGTTGTTTGTTTCTTCTTTTGTTGACTTCTTGCTTGGGAAAAGAAGATAATTCTGTGGAAAATAACTTTCCGGACGATGCGGAGTTATTATCTTTTAAATTGTCGCATGATTCGATTCCCGAATTGAGAACAGTCGTTTTTACCATTGATCAGGAAAAAGGGTTGATATATAATAAAGACTCCATGACTTACCAAACCGTTATCGACAGGGTTGTAACCGTTACCTACACCAATTCGATGAATATTCCCAATGTCCTGCTCGTTAATGCGGAAAATGATTCGATTCGCTGGATAGCCGCCGGCGGCGACACCTTGGATGTTTCCAAACCGTTTTATTTCAGAGTGTATTCCTACAATAGCTCCAAAACAAAATTATATGCCGGACAGGTCAATATCCATCAGGTAGATCCCGATTCGGTTCAATATCAT
>JAISNS010000176.1 GCA_031276105.1 Dysgonamonadaceae bacterium | reverse complement strand
TTTTATCTCAACGGAGTGAAACTGACGGGCGACTTTCGCTGCTGCAACAAAAACGCCAGCGTGAAGATACCGCCCGAAGCGCTGCAAACCATCCGCGAAGGCAAAAACGTGCTGGCCGCTTATTGCCACAATCCGGTGGCCAACGGCTTGCTCGACTTTGGCATCCTGGCCGCCACGAAGCCAACGGTCGCCTTTGAACAAACAGCCGTGCAGCAATCGGTCGATGTGCAGGCCACGCAAACCCATTACTCCTTTGCCTGCGGCGCCGTCAACCTGAAGCTGACCTTCACCGCCCCCTTGCTCCTGGACAACCTCGAACTGCTCTCGCGCCCCGTCAACTACATCTCCTACGAAGTTGCCTCGACCGACGGCCAAGCCCACGAAGTGGAAATCTATTTCGAAGCCGCCGCCCATTGGGCGCTCAACACGCCCTACCAGCAATCGACGTCGGAAGCCATCGAACGCGACGGACTGGTTTACCTCAAAACCGGTAGCGTTGACCAAAACATCCTCGCCAAGAAAGGCGACGACTTGCGCATCGATTGGGGCTACTTCTATCTCGTGGCCGAAAAAGAAAACACCGACTATGCCGCCGAAGGTACCAAGCTCGCCCTGACCCGGAAGCTGGGAACAACCGCCGAAGCCGAAGGAAAAATCATGGTGGGCTACGACGACCTCTATTCCATCCAATATTTCGGCGAAAACCTGCGCCCCTATTGGAACCGCCGCGGCGACCGCGACATATTCTCTGTCTTTGCTGCCGCCCACGCCGAATATTGCTCGCTGATCAATAAGTGCTACGCCTTCGACCGTCAACTGATCGAAGACGCCCGCCAAGCCGGCGGAAAAGAATATGCCGAACTCTGCGCCTTAGCCTACCGCCAAGCCATTGCCGCCCACAAATTGGTGGAAGCCCCCAACGGCGACCTCCTCTTCTTGTCGAAAGAAAACTTCAGCAACGGATCGATCGGAACGGTAGATATCACTTATCCTTCGGCGCCCCTCTTCCTCCTCTACAACGTGGAATTGGTGAAAGGCCTCATGAACCATATTTTCTATTACAGCGAAAGCGGACGATGGACAAAACCGTTTGCCGCCCACGACGTGGGCACTTATCCCCTGGCTAACGGCCAAACCTATGGCGGCGATATGCCGCTCGAAGAGTCGGGCAACATGCTGATACTTGCGGCCGCCATCGCCTCCGTCGAAGGCAATGCCGGCTATGCCGAAAAGCATTGGGACGTGCTCACCGTTTGGACAGACTACTTGGTCAAAGAAGGTCTCGACCCCGAAAACCAACTCTGTACCGACGACTTCGCCGGCCATTTTGCGCACAACGCCAACCTGTCGGTCAAAGCCATCCTCGGCATCGCCTCCTATGGCTACTTGGCCGATAAACTGAACAAGAAAGACGTGGCCGACCGCTATACCCAAAAGGCAAAAGACATGGCAAAAGAATGGGCGGCAATGGCCAACGACGGCGACCACTACCGCCTGACCTTCGACCAACCGGCATCGTGGAGCCAGAAATACAACCTCGTGTGGAACAAACTCA
The DNA here is from genome assembly GCA_031276105.1 of Dysgonamonadaceae bacterium. Taxonomy (GTDB): domain Bacteria; phylum Bacteroidota; class Bacteroidia; order Bacteroidales; family Azobacteroidaceae; genus Azobacteroides. The sequence continues at coordinate 4,194 of JAISNS010000176.1, read as the reverse complement.
TGAAACTGAATATCTTCCCCGACGAAATTGCGCAAACGGAAATTGCCTATTACCTGACCAAGCAAAACGCATACGGACTGCCCTTAGACAACCGGAAGACCTATACCAAGTCGGACTGGATTGTCTGGACGGCCACGCTGAGCAACGACCTGGAAACGTTTCAACAATTCATATCGCCGCTCTATAAGTTCGTGAACGAAACCCCGTCGCGTGTCCCAATGACCGATTGGTACTATACCGATACGGCGAAACAGTCGGGCTTTCAGGCTCGCGCCGTCGTCGGCGGGTATTTCATCAAACTGCTGGAAGGGAAAATGGAAAGGAAATGAGAAAGTGTGGCATTAACAAGGGGGCTTGCCCCCTTGTTATCAACGATGGAGTAATAAAAGAAATCGTAGTAATGATTTCCGAAAGTCATTACTGCGATTTGATAAAAATGTCTTGATGATTTTAATGAAACCTTGATAAAAACTAAAATATCAGATATGAAGACAAAATCATTTTTAACGGCAACATTTTTTACAAGCGTTAGCGTAATGCTTTCCGCGCAGCCAACGATTAGAAAAGAACTGAACCTGCCTCGCCCCGGCGATGAAATCATTAAACAGCAGGTGCAGTATAAAGACCCCGGACGTTCGGGCGAAAATGTCCTCTGGGACTTCGGAACATTGACCTCCGTCAACGACGAATATACGCTCACCTATTCGGAACCGTATTTAATCCGGGATTCCATTTATATTCTGGGCAAGGATACAATTCCTGTTTCGGAACTTGGTGATGATCAACTGTTTATCGGCACCGAACATTATACGATGTACTATTACCGCTTTACAGACAGTTGCCTGTGGGCGCTGGGACACGAAAACGCGGCTACACTCCTGCAATACGATCCGCCCCTGCTGGCCGACATTTTCCCAATGAAGTACAAAGATCGCCATACAGCCGCTTACGGCAGCCGGGGACTGTATTCCGGAAGCGTTCCCTTTGAAACGACCGGCAAGGTGCAGTTGGAAGCCGATGCTTACGGAATGATGATTCTGCCTTCGGGCGATACCCTGAAACACGTGTTACGCACTCAATCCCTCCGGACTTTTTCGGAACATTTGCTCACGGAAGCCGGCGACAGCGTGACCGTAAACACCCGCATGGAAACGTACCGGTGGTATTCCAAAGGGTATCGCTATCCGATTTTTGAAACGGTACGGAACATCGTTTACCGCGATTCTACGGAAACCGGCCGGTTTGAAACCGCGTTTTTCTTCCCTCCGCAGGAACATTATTATCTGGAAGACGATAATGAAAACCTGGCTTTGCAGGAAGAAACGGAAAATGCAAGCGTTGATCCGTGGAAAGGGTTAAGCTATAATATTTTCCCCAATCCGGTCAAGTACAATCCCCTGGAAGTGGAACTCTATTTGCCCCAGCCGGCAACCGTGCGGATACAACTGCGCAACACGATGGGACTGATTGCCTTAGACGAAAACAAGGGAAATTATCCGGCGGGAATATGCCGCTTTCAGTTTGACTTAAACACGCTTCCCATAAACAACTACATCTTAGACATGTGGTTGGATGAATATTTAGTAAGTGAAATAATAATGAAAAGATGATATAACTTTTAATTTATTTACCTATGAAACAGCTATTATTTATTATTATCGTTTCCATGCTTGGCCTGTTTCGATTGACGGCGCAGGATACACTTGTTCTTAATACGTCCAATACAAAGGGAGGCGTTATCAATGCTTGTGCTGCAATTATCCTGAAGCCTGGCTTTTCGTTTACAAGCGCTCAGGGGAAAAGTTTAAGTATGAAAACCGGCGACGCTTACTGTTCGCCTTACGTAACTCAATCGTTGAATCTTTCGGACGATCAAAATTATGTTGTTACGGTTACTCCTTTATCGGAAACAGACAGCGTGAATATTTCTCAAATAAGTCTTACTTTGGCACGGAACGCCAATGCCCAAGTTTCCGTTCAATATTTCGATGGTTTGGGACGCCCGCTTGAAACCGTACAAAAAGGGATTACCCCGACAAAAGCCGATTTGGTTACTTATCAGGAATACGACGGTTTCGGACGGGAAAGTAAATCCTGGTTGCCTGCCCGGGCAACGAATAATAACGGCGCCTTTGTCAATTTCACGGATTTTCAAAACAAAGCATCGGCTACTTACAACAATACGACTTACAACGCCGTTGCCGACGCCGCTCCTTATTCCTATCCGGTGTATGAAGCGTCGCCCCTGAACCGGATTACTCAACAATATGCTCCGGGGGCGGCATGGCACAATAATGACAAGTCGCTAAAAACGGAATATTTGACCAATAATTCCACTTATTCTTGTTTGAGCTATGCTGTTTCGGGCGACAATCTCGTGAAAAACGGAAATTATGCCGACAATCAATTGTATGTTACTAAAATGACCGACGAAGAAAATAATGTGTCTTACGAATTTAAGGATAAATTAGGTCAAGTGGTGTTACAGCGACAAATGGACGGTAATATCAAACATGACACCTACTACGTCTATGATGATTTTGGAAATCTCCGATTTGTCATCCCGCCTATAGCGGCTGATGCCTCTTCCGTTACAACAGCTAATCTGAACAATTACATTTATCAATACAAATATGACAGCCGTAACCGCTGTATTGCCAAAAAGATTCCGGGCGCCGATTGGGTGTATTACGTCTATGACAAAGCTGACCGGCTGATTTTTTCTCAGGACGGAGAACAGCGCAAAACCGGCGAATGGTCGTTTTCGATTCCCGACGTCTTCGGGCGGGTTGTGTTAAGCGGTTTTTGCAAAAATACCCTCGCTTACGACGGAAATCCTTTAGCGAGCGTTGTCGTCAAAGCAGAGCGCGTCAATGCGACCAACACTTATAAAGGCTACACGTTGAGCGGGATAACTTTAACTTCGGCAAAAGTATTATCGGTCAATTACTACGACAATTACGAGTTTATGGGTTACAACGGCATTCCGTCGAAAACCAACAGCGATTTCAAATACGAAACGGTTTCCGGCTATGGAGAACAGCACAGCGGGACGCAGGGTTACGAACACAAGGGCCTGTTGACGGGAACGCTGGTCGCTTATAATAAGGAATTAACCGCGATAGCCCGCGATTCGATAACGATTATCGATAAGCCTGCCGTTGTGACGATTGGGGATTCCCTGACTCGTGTCGTCCCCAACCTGCAAAAGGCCAAATATTACGAAGAAGCAGCACCGGCAAAAGCGGGAACGCTTCCGGCAGGAACAACCGTTGGCATGACTAACCCCGACATGTTTGTCGCCTCTGATATGAGTTGGGAGTATCTGGCTTCGGTGATGTATTACGATTACCGGGGGCAGTTGGTTCAATCGAAATCTGAAAACCATCTGAGTGGTGTGGAAAAAGAATACCTCGCCTATAACTTCACCGGGCAGCCGACCAAACGAAAGTTGATACATTCCGCAAGCGGGAAAGCTACCCAAACCGAAGTTTATACCTACGTTTACGACCACGCCGGACGGTTGACGCAAACGAAGCATCAGTTGAATACGGGAGCGGAAATGGTATTGGCCAACAATACCTACGATGAATTGGGACGGCTGAAAGCCACGAAAGCCAACAATCAAAGTAAACTTGAAACGACGTATGCCTATAATATCCGATCGTGGTTAAACGGAATCAATAATTATCATTTTGACGAATTGTTAAGTTACACCTACAACGGGAATATAAGCAGTATGAGCTGGTTTCAAGACCGTTATCGTCAGAATTACTCTTTTGGTTATGACAATCTCTCCCGAATTAGATCGGCTTCTTTTTCAGGATTCAACAGGGAAAAGTACAGCGCCACTTACACTTACGACAAGCACGGAAACATAACCTCTTTATATCGCTATGGGGGAATATATCCTGCGCTGGGCGCTTACGGGTATATCGACCGTCTGACAATGAATTACGGAAACACGAACCAGTTGCGCAATATCAACGATTCGGGAGAAAATGTTTTGTCGAATCCTTCGGATTTCAAGGACTACAAGAAAGGCAGCAGTGTGGAATATACTTACAATGCGAATGGCGCTATGACGCAAGACTTAAACAAAGGTATTTCCGAAATCAAGTACAACCGCCTGAATCTGCCGCAACGGATAGATATAAAAAGTCCGGTCGCCGAAGCCCGGAACGAATACACCTA
>JAISNS010000144.1 GCA_031276105.1 Dysgonamonadaceae bacterium | reverse complement strand
CGTTCGCCGCTGTAGTCCATATAATAAATAGCGGCGCCGGGCAATCCGCGTTCCGAACCGTAATAATACATTTTGAAAGCCAGACGACCGTTGTTTTCAAACGTTCCGGTCAGGTTGCTTTCTACTTTTAGGGCTTCCACGTCGGAGTTGTTTCGGATTCTCTTTTCCGTTTGGTTGTCGTAACCGATGGTTTGCCGGAAAGGATAATTGCCGTCCGTGCGGGTATAATCGGCGGAAAGATTGGCGGAAAAAGCCGGGTGGATGCGTTGCCCAACCCGAAACGAAGGGTTGACGAAGCCGAACGATCCGGCTTTCAACGAAGCTTTTACGTGGTTATTCTTTTTTTCGTTTGATGGAAAAGTTTGGGAGATGATGTTCACCGTTCCGGCGAACGATTGCATTTGCGCGGTTTGGAAGATTTCGTCGTTTTCGCCGATTTGGAAGGTAATCATTTCCACGTTATCCAACGAAAAACGCCCCAAATCAATCTGTCCCGTTTGATAATCCGAAACGGCGACGCCGTCGCAGGCCACGTTGGTGTAATTGGCGCCGAGACTGCGGATGGAAACCGTTTTCAGGCCGCCAACGCCTCCGTAATCTTTCACCTGTGCGCCGGAGAAAAACTTGACGACGTCCGAAACCTGCAACGCTCCGGCGCCGTTCCAATCGTCCGCTTTCCACACTTGCAGGGGCGAACCGGATTTATAAGACGGGGGCAACGGCGCGGCCTGTATTTCCACTTCGTTCAGGCGATGTATTTTCGCCGTATCCGCCGTTTCCTGCGCGAGGGATGAATCGAAAAAAAACAATTTCCCGACAATCAGATAGCCAATGAAATAAACCGGTTGTTTGAAAAACATGTTGCGAAAACTGTATCTGCTAATGGAGCGCGGATAACGCGGATTAGGCGGATTCTCGCGGATTTTTAAATAATAATCAGCGGAAATCCGCTTAATCCGCGTCATCGGCGTTCCATCTTGCGAAGAGCAATAAAATTTATTGCGGGCGCAAAGGTAAAAATTTTTTGCGATAAATAGGGCAAAAATGATTTTATTTGCTTAGCTTTGCAACCTGATTGGTAGATGATCTTCTATTAAAAGGATTTATTTTATGAGAAAAATTATAATTATAAGTTTATTCATTATTGTTTTCTGTAACACTGCTTTTGCACAATATATTCGATATGGTATTGTATCCGGTATTGATATTTCCAATTTTGATGTTAATTACCCGATTGAGTATGATTTAGGATATAGTGACTATCATTACAAAATAGGGTACCGGGTAGCCTTTACGATGGAATACATGATGATTCCCGATGTGTTACATTTATCCACAGAAATTGCTTTTACGCAAAGAGGAGCAAAACAAACACAAACACCAACACAAAAAGACACTGTTTATTCAAAACATACTTACAATATCAATTATTTCCAAATGCCTGTAAATATTTTGTATAAAATAGAAATACAAGAAGATACCAAGTTTTTTGTTTTTACTGGACCCTATATTGCTTATGCCATCTCAGGGAAAAGAAAATCGGATCACAAGCATCTCCCCACGGGTCAAACTTGGAAAAACGAACCAAAGTATCAATTTGGTACGGAAATAAAATCATTGGATTTGGGATATAATGTGGGCTTGGGATTGGAATATTTTGATTATTTCCTGAAAATTCAATATAATTACAGTTTGATTAACCTATTGTATGGTGATGACTATTATCAGAAAAACCGTAATTTTGGAATTTCTGTCGGCATTTTATTCTGAATTTCAATGAAAAATAAGAAATTCATGTTGAAAAACATCACAAAAAATTTGTTGTTTATTTAGATAACCACTATATTTGCAGGCGAAAAAGGAAAAAGGGTTCCGGTCTTTTGATCGGAATTCTTCTTTTTTTTGATTATAAGGAAATTTAAATGAAAGAGAATATAATAAAAGTATTTAAGTTATGGCTATAAGTTACATGACAAAAGTAGGATATAACAAGTTGCTTGAAGAAGTCAATTATCTTGAAAATGAAAAGCGACCGTCTATATCCCGGCAAATAGCAGAAGCTCGCGATAAAGGCGACTTGTCGGAAAATGCGGAGTATGATGCCGCTAAGGAAGCGCAAGGCTTGTTGGAGGCCAAGATTGCTCAATTGAAAGGATTGATTGCCAATGCCCGGCTGATTGATGAAAGTCAGATTTCTACCGATTCGGTACAAATTATGAATAAAGTGACTATTCGGAACACAAAAAACAATCAACAAATGGTTTATACCTTGGTTTCCGAAAGCGAAGCAAACCTGAAAGAAGCCAAAATCGCCGTGAATACGCCTATCGGAAAAGGCTTGATGGGCAAAAAAGTAGGCGATACGGTAGAAATTAAAGTTCCGAACGGATTGATGAGTTTCGAAATAATTGATATTTCCTTATGACTGTTTTCAGTAAAATAATTGCCGGAGAAATTCCATGCTATAAAGTCGCTGAGGATGACTGTTTTTTTGCGTTTTTAGATATTAATCCACTGGTAAAAGGTCATGTATTGGTTGTTCCGAAAAAAGAGGTGGATTATATTTTTGATTTGGACGACGAAACCTTAAGCCAAATGATGCTCTTTTCCAAACGGGTGGCGCAAGCGATAAAAAAAACTATTGAATGTCGGAAAGTCGGCCTGACCGTTATCGGCTTGGAAGTTCCACATGCCCATATCCATTTGATTCCGATTACACACGAATCGGATATCTCGTTCGCTAATCCGAAGAAAAAATTGGAAGCGAAAGAATTTGAAGCAATCGCTTCGGCGATAGCGGCAAATTGCAACGTTTAGCGTAAATATTTCCCTATTTCTTTTTCCAAATCTTTGTCCGATTCAATTCGGGCAACAATATCTCCTTCCCGGTTTCGGAGGAAAGCAGTAGGAATTTCGCTTATGTTATAACTTTTAAGCATAGGAGAATAAACGGACTGCGGATCGCGGACGCAAATCCACGGGAGATTGACGCTTGCATTTTTCCAAAAATGTTCGTCCGTATCAATTGATATCTGATAGATTTCGAAGCCTTTTGAGTGGTAGCGGTTGTATATTTCTGCCAAAAGGATATTATGAGCAGGCGATTCCTTCATTCCGTAGGCTGTAAAGTCGATCAGGGTGAATTTTCCGTCCCCGATTTCGGACAAGCGAATGTCTTTTGCATTCGGGGCGGGAAGCGTTATATCGAATAATTCCCGCGCATTTTTCTCCGTTATTTCGATGGGACGTTCACCGCGCAAAACAGCCAACGATTGGGTGAACAACTGATACAACTGCACACTGCGGGGCGATTCGGGAAAATATTGGTTCCAACTGTTTGCCACCGCTCCATACGCTTTGGCGTCGGTTTTATCGTAAGGATCAAATATCAGCAAGCGGTTGATTTGCTGAAACAAAGCAAAATAAGCCGAAGGCGACAAAGGATTGGAGTAAATATATTTCCGGGCTTCCGTTTTATAATCTTCCACCGTTTTATTGATTTGCGTCACATATTCGTCTATTGCTATTTCCCTGGTTTCGTATTGCTTTTGCAGGCGATTATATTCGCGATTAGCAGTTAATTGCAAAAGAGTCAGTTCCTTTATTTTCTCGCTTTCGGGCGAACCTTCTATCGTATAATCCCGGGCAAAATTCTCCGCATTTCCGGTTATTCGGATGGTTTCGGTGCTGTCGACACATAGATTGATAACCTGTGCATTTAAACGAAGACGGTAGAAATCAGGTGTTTCCGGACGTTTATACCGGAAGCGGAAAGAACCGTCGCCGGCTATTTTTAGCGAATCGATCAGCGTAAGTTTAGTTGTACCGATATTTTCCAGGTACAGCGTTTT
>JAISNS010000107.1 GCA_031276105.1 Dysgonamonadaceae bacterium | reverse complement strand
TCCGAAATTAAAAGCATTGCATTCGGCACGAGTTTTGAGCAGAACGATTTCATCGCCTTTGATACCCTGTTCAAAATGTTCCAATCTTATGATATCGAATATTATCTTTTCCATATTACGCACAAACAGGAAAATGCGTGGAATGAAATTAAATTGGCCGGAATAAAGGAGTATTTCGCGAAACAATATCCGGGAATCCGGATTCAATACGATATCTTAGACGGTTACGACTTCATTCTGAGTCTTGAAAAATTTATCCGAGACAATAAAATCGACATTATTGCCATTCCTACTCATAAACGCAACCTCTTTGCCCGGATGTTCAATCCGAGCGTAGCAAGGAAAATGTTGTTCCATACCGACACGCCGCTATTGACGCTGCGGTACTGATTTATAACATCTCATTATACGTACCTATAAAGCCGCTTTATACGTACCTATAAAGTCGCTTTATAAGTACGTATAAAGTCGCTTTATGAGGTAATCTATTCCGTTCGTTTTTTGTCTCGGCAGACCTTTTCCACCGCATATCCCAACTCCTCGATTGCCTTTTTCAATGCCTCTTCCGTCGTTTTCTGCGGATTATAGATGATGGTAACCGTTTTTGTTTCCAAATCAATCAGGAGGTCTTTCACGCCTTTTTCCCACGAAATGTTCTTCTCGATTTTCTTCTTGCAGTTTTGGCAATACATGCTTACCAGAAAAACAACTTCTTCGGTCTTCTTCTCTTTCTTCTCTTTCTTCCCGGCTTCCTGAGCCGGCAAATCGAACAGGTTCCCCATGAGGAGGAGCACTATCGCTACACACTTGATCTTATTTTTCATCTTTCATTATTTTTATTTGGAGTGACAAGTGACAAGTGACGAGTGACAAGGGCGCAAAGCGCTCCAAACAAACGCCGCTTTGCGCTCTTGTCACTTGTCACTCGTCACTTGTCACTTAAAAATCTCCATTCCTAAACTCACAAAGACGTTTCGTCCCTTTCGGGGAATATTATTCCAGTCGGAAGCGGTCGAATAGTTCTTATCAAACAGGTTTTCTATGCCGCTTTTCAAGTGCAGGATTACGTCTTTTACCCGCCATTCGTAGCCTGCGCTGAGGTTGGCAATCACATATCCGGGTGTACGGTCTTCGCCGTATTCGGGGCTGAAGTCCGTTTGCGGAGTTGCGCCGTGAAGACTTGTTTCCGCCGTGAAATGGTAAGCGCTGAAGTGGAGGGCTGTTTCTCCACCGAAAGGCGATATAAGCGGCAGGGGCGCGTTTTTGTCGTCGCGACCAATCGCATACGAAAGACGGTTGCGCCACTGAAAGTATTGCAGGAAACGGTATTTCAGGGTCAAACTCGTGTTGAAGATCGTGGCGTGCGGCAGGTTTTGATACACTTTAACGCCGGTGGCGCCGGCGGTCATGTGATGCAAGCGGTCGTCGGGTTTGCCGATGATGTAAGCGGTGAAATAAAACAGCGAGCCGTCCAGCTTCACATGCAGCGAATGGTTGCGCCAAGTAAGAGAGGCGTTGCCTTCCAGCGATTCTTCGTTCGTTAAGCCGGGGTTGCCCAAGTAATCGTAGCCGTCGAAGGTGTTGTAAAGGAAGTAGCCGTAAGCTTCCGAAACAGAAGGCGCACGGGAGCCGTAGCCGCCTCCGCCGGAGAGTTCCCACGATTCTTTTTTGTAAAGGTATTTTCCCGATACATTCCACAAAAAGCGGTCGACGGCAAAGTAGCGTCCCGACAAATCCCACAAAACCGTATTGGGCTGCTTCCACAAAAAGCGGCCGGCATACGGGTTGAGGCCGGGATAATAGGTTTGCAGCATCTTGAATCCGGCTTTATCGTGCATACCGCTCCGTTGCAGGGAGGCTTTTGCCGAAATACGGACGGTGTTGTGCCGGTCGATGCTTGTTTCGTTCGAGAGGGCAAGCCCGCTGTTGAACGTCCGCACATCGCCCCAGGTGAGCATAAACATCGGCGGATGGGCGGGGTCGAGCGGATACATCGTCATTTCGGCAGCGGAGCGGTTGTGGTAGGCGTCGAAGTTGGCGGTGAAGTTGTGCCGTCCGCGACTGCCGGTCAGCGTGGAATAGATACCGCCGGTGATGCTCGTACCGGGCATGTCCATGTGCATCTGAGCGCCGTTGATGACTTCTTCGCGCCGGGTGTCGTCCATGATGTGCCGGATGCGGTTGTAATAGGCTTTGGTTTCCCACTTATTAAAAATCGGGGAGAATGACTCGCGCCGGTAACTGAGGGATGTGATGAAGCCTTCTGCGGTGGCAACATCCATCAGAAGCGCCGGGTAGCCGACATCGCGGGCGAGGTCGTAAATAACGGTTCCTTCGATCGTGTGTCCCCGGCGGGGCAGGAAGCCGAAGTTGGTGAAGGCGTTGTTTTTGGCGTATTGCGAGTAACGCACTTCTTCGCCGCCGCCCGCCTGGTAGTTGCCGCTGCGGCGATGCGAAAAGCCGGCATTAGCATAGAACCATTGGCCGGAGAAAGAGCCGTCGGCGCTGTAAGCCTGCGTATTGCCGTTTGTTTCGTAGCCGGTGTTGGCTCGCAATTCCCATTCGTTGTCGCCGAATCCGGCTTTGTTGAGCAGGAGGTTCATGCTTCCGCCGATGCTGTTGGTTGCCTGCGGATTGTCGCCAAAGCCGCTGCCGACGTTTACTTTGCTGAGGTTGGAGGTTTCGACATACGACGTAATGGGATCCATGCGGTCGGTGCAGGCGCAAAAGATTTTCATTCCGTCGATGGTAACGGAGATACGTTCGGTGGTCATGCTGTTGATGGCGGGTTCCCAGGCGTAGCTGCCGCGCTTCACCAATTGTACTTTCTCGGACTGTTGGAGGTATTCGTCGAGCGAAGCGGAAGATTTTACCTGCCGGTTGGGGTTGAATCCTGTTTTTACGGTGATAACGATTTCTTCTATTTCGATGGGGGTTGCAATGGAGTCGTTGCTTTGGGAAAAGGCCGCCGTGACGACGAAACAGCTTATAGCAGTGACAAGTAACGAATGACGAGTGACATATCTGAATTTCATCATATCTGCTCCCTCCGGATTAAATTTCTATGTCCCAATAAAGCGAACTCGACCCTTGTCCTTCAACGGCGTTGCCGCCGGTAAGGTTGCCCTTATCGTCATATACTTGGAGGTTTAGTCGCCACCAGCCGGTCATGGTCAGGTTGAGCGTTCCTTCGTAGATACGCTTTTCGGCGTTCCATTCCAGCGGTTGGTTGTTGGGCGACGAATGGTTTTCCATATCGGGCATACGCGGGTCGATGGCTATTGTATAACCGGCAACCGGCTTCATGTTTTCCAAATAAAGAACCGCCCGCAGGGTATTGATTCCTTCTTCCAGGCGGGGCGAGGTGAAGAAGAGGTAATAGCTTGTTTTTCCTGTCGTAAAGGATTTTATCCAGGTTGTATTGCCCGTGCCGGTTCCTTCGTCATTAACGAGCCTTTCCGGCTCATAGTCTCTTTCGCAAGAGACTATGAAGACGGAAAGGCTTATTAAAGTGTATAATAATACAGCTTTCATTTCACGATCACTTTTCGGTTCACGACTTCGCCCGAACCGGTTTTGACGCTTATCAGGTACCGGCCTTTGCCATAGTTCGACAGGTCGATGGGGAGCGGCGTACCGGCGGATGCGACATGGCGTTGCAGGCGTTGTCCATGGAGATTGAAAACGTCGATGTCAGCATTGGTTGCGGTTTCGACCGTGAAGACTCCGTTCGAGATCGTTGGATAAACCTTCACCGGCGAGTGGCCGGCGATTGATTGGAGGCCGGTTCCGCCTTTGCTGACATTGATTTTCCACGATAGAGCGCTTTCCACACCGTCGGCGCCTGCCACAAGCGCATCGTTGCCGGCGTCCAGCACTTTGAGATAGAGCGTCCACAATCCTTCGGAAGTGAAATTGACCGTTCCTTCGTAAACGTCTTTTTCGTCGTTCCAAACGAGTGTAGCGGCGGGCAAAACGGTTGTCTCCTGCTGAGGCGTTACTACGATCTTGTATCCGCCGTCCACGATTGGATACGGGTCGGTCGATGTAACTCGTTCGTTGATGTAGGCTTGCAGGGTTTGGAGGCCTTCGGCATACGAGCGCGGATGGGCAATCGAAGCGTAATAGTTACTGTTGAAGGCCTGTATCCACTTTTGTCCGGCAGGATAGTCTTCTACTTGCGGAACTGCGCCTTCGATTTTCCCTGTCGTTTCTCCGATAGTGTACTCGAAATCCAATGCCCATGTACCGCCCATTTGACCGGAGTACATCAGGAAAGCAAACCACGTTTTGTAAAGCGGTTTACCGGCTACTTTTTCTACTGCGCCCACCGGCGTCGAATGTTTGTGTTCGCCCATATCCATCAGCGGATGGAAATTGGAAACGGTGAAGTCATCGACAAACTCGCCCTGCTCATCCTTCAAGGCGATGAACAGTTCGGAATAGCCGCGGTTCAGTTTGCCGTCGGCAGAATAGATATGGAATGTATAATGATCGTTCGCCGTCAATCCGGTTACGGCGGCTTCCGCCAATCCCTCTACCGGAGACTGTGCGTGGATGGCGCTGAAAAACAGCGCAAATAATAGGATGTTATATATGCGTTTCATTTGATTTTTAAATTGATTAAATAAATTGAATAAATTGAATAAAGTAGTATGCAAATCACATACTGTACTGTATGCGATCAACAGACTGTACAGTATGCGATCGATAGACTGTACAGTATGCGATCAATAGACTGTACAGTATGCGATCCGCATACTGTACGGTCTTCCATGTCAGGCTTTGGGGGAGGAAGAGGAATGTCTATAAAAATATCGACCATACGAATTTCCCGGAAGGGGGAGAATGTTGTTTCAGTCAACGAAACGGGCGTTAACTGAAGGATTTCCTTCGTAATATAGTCGTCCGCGCCCTTTTCATTGATTTGTATCTTTTCGGAGGTATTCCCCGAAGGGTGATCCGTTTCGTTTACGTGGTTGATTTGTTTTTCGAGGAAACATTTGCCCTGACAGGTATTGTTCGCGCTGCTTCTTTTGACACACAGGTTTCCGGCAATATACTCTTTGAATAAATTATATTCTATATAAGGAAGATTGTATTTACTGATATTCAATACCATCACCGTTAATACTATTGCCGTATAAAATCGCATTGCCTTTTATTGCTTTTAATGAAATACGTCGCCAATCACATGAATTACCTCCGTTACATTGTCTGCCGGATTGTATTCTTCATCTCCCGGCTGCGAGGCTGTGACGGATATGTGAGCATTGTATGCCTCGGCAGCCACTCCGCCTTCGCCGGCATGATACAGATAGAGATAACGGCCATTGGCCGACAGAAATCCATAGCTTGTAGCGGACAGGGTGTAAGTGACCGGCAAGCCGGACGAGGCGGTTGCGCTCAGACTCACTATCGTACCATCCTTGCTGAGACGCCATTCATTGGGCAGTTCAAATTGGACGGTTTGCGTTTTCTTGTTGGGATTCCAGTCACGGATAAGCAATTGCCGCGTCACTTGAGGCGCTTCATAGTATCGCTCATTCCCCGGTTGACAGGCGGTAATCGTTGTCGCACCGGCTTTCAAAAACCTGACGGCGTCGCCTTCGACGACGGCAATGCTTGTATCGCCACTCACAAAAAATACCGGCAAGCCCGACGAAGCGGTAGCTTCCAACGGCAGAAAACCGTCTCTTAATTGCTGCGGCGCAATCTCCCCAAATGCAATGCTCTGCGTTACTTTCGCATCCTCCATGCAAGCAATGAGGAGTGACAAGTAACAAGTGACGAGTGACCAAGTTCGCAAAGCGCGGCAAAGCAGAGTCGCTTCGCGCCCTCGTTTACTCGTTAACTTGTTTACTCGTTTACTCTTCATGTTATTAATACAATTTTCCGATTCTCAAGCGAAGGCCGGCGTAAATCCGGATGCCGGAGAGGGGCCCCCAAACCATGGAAGCATCGAATTCGCGATTGAAAGGCAATGCCCATCCGCGAATCGGTTCCTGTTGCGTATAACCGGCTATATTTTCAGCGCCGAGGTAAATGTCGAAACGTTTACTGTTGCGGGTGATCTGGGCAAAATACACCGGAAAGGCCGGCGAATAGATTTTTTCCGAATCGTAGCCGTTCAGTCCCGGCAAGCGTGCCGGCCCGTTGAATTGAGCCGTTGCATCAAACACCCAGCGGCGCAGACGGGTAGCATACGAAAGGTTGATCAATCCCCGGTAAGTCGAAAACAGAGGCTTATCGGTCGCTATCGTCCGCCGACCGTCGGAATAGATCACCCGGTTGTTGTTGTAGCGGAAGGCGGCAAAGAGATCCAGCCCCCGGAAGAGTGCGACGGACAGGTCGGCTTGCCAGACATTGGCGTTTCCGCCGTTCCGGTTGTAGAAATAGACGCTGTAGCGGTCGCGTTCCGTATCGACAACGGTTTGATTCCGAAAATGGGTATGGAAATATTCCAGGCTTACGCTGGCTTGATGGCTCTCCCAAACAGGAACAGTAAACAGGATGTTTCCGCCGAAATTCCAGGCCTCTTCCATCGCCAAGTCATTGATTCCCGAAAGGTCAAACCGGCGCGACGACGCCATTAAGCCGGTATTCTCCGCAAGCACGTTCGACGAACGGAAGCCGCGCCCAGCCGACGCCCGGACGGTGATCCATTCCTTCACCCCGTACTTGACATTGACGCGTGGAGTAATCAGCCACCCGTAACGGCTGTTGTAATCGGTTCGCAATCCGGCAACGACCATCAGGTTGAACGGACTCGTCCAGGTATATTCGCCATAGATGCCCGGCACAATTTCCCGGCGGTTGACGGGCGTGAGCGGCGTTTGCGTTGGGTCGGAAAATTCCGTATCGTAACTATCATACACCAAACTCGCTCCGACGGTGTAGCGGTGGTTGGTATTGTTGACAAACGAAGTAAAGAGGAGATTCAAATAATAGGAATCCTGTATCCCGTTGAACGTTTTCAAACCGAAGGAAGACCGCTGCTCATGGTGCGTGTAACTGTTGATGACGCCGATACTCTGTCCCTCCTTATCGCCGACGGCGATGCCCGTTTTGTTGTCTATCGTCACATTTTTATTGGTAATAAACGATTCCCAGAGGATTACATCCTCCAGCGGAATCCCGTGTTTGATGTGGCAGAGCGAATCCTGTCCGGCCTTCCGGTCTTCGTATAAGAAACGGATACCGGTGCGCGACTGCACGCCCTTTTCATCGTCCAGATAAAACCAGCGATTATAAGCGTTCACGTATTCTACCTGTGGCATATCGAGGAAATTATCCCGGTTTTCGTCGTGTATTTCCGTTCCGGTCATACCGCTCAACAGCAAACCCGTCCACAATTGGGGAGTCAATTGCAGGGCCGACGTCAAGTTTGCCTCGTAATGCCGGTCGTTGTCCGCGTAGAGGTTGATAAACAGCGGTTCGGAATTGTTGGGTTTCTTCCATTCGAGATTCATCTGTCCGGCAATGGATTCGTATCCATTGATGACGGAAGATGCGCCCTTGGAGAGTTGTATCGCTTCGAGCCACGACGCAGGTATGTAGCTCAAGCCGTAAGTAGCAGCCAGGCCGCGCAGGGCCGGGATATTTTCCGTCAGGATTTGCGTGTATATTCCCGACAATCCGAGCAATTGTATCTGTTTAGCGCCGGTAACGGCATCGGTAAATCCGACGGTAGCCGAGGCGCTGTTCTCGAAACTTTCCGACAAGTTGCAGCAAGCCATCTTTTTCAATCCGGTTTGCGTAATTGTTTCTGTTTTCAGTGGATTGAGCGTCGAGAAGAACGTTCCCGGACGGTGGTGCACGATAACGGTTTCCTGTAATTGCCGTTCCCGGACGGAATCGGTCAACTGTTCCGTCTCGGATTGAGCGGTTAGCGGCTGTATCCCCAGGCACAAACTCGCAACAACCATCATGAAAGGGATTGCCTTTTGCCTGAAAATAAACCGGAAACATCCGCCGGTATAAAATAATTCAACTACTTTTACCATGACTCTAAAACTTTAGCGTTAAAAGCGTTCCCAGAAGCCATTGCAGTCGGAAATGGGGACGCCTGCTTTTATAACGGTTGACTACAAATTTATTCGTAGCAACGACGGGACAAAGGTATAGCGATTTGCCTATACAAAAAATACCATAAACATGGTATTTTTTGGGGAGAGCAACTCCAAGTTACGAAATTATCCTTTACGCGGGATGAGAAGCGACGCTTCGCGCCACTCTTAACTCTTAGTTCTTAACTCATAACTTTTTGACGGTACCCTCCCCTACTGTTTTATTCCTTGATAAATTTGGCTGCATATACATTTCTTCCGGAAATGCCCTGCAGTAAGTAGAAGCCTTGGGGCAGGCAGGAAACGTTGATAGCTGTTTCCATCGGGCCGGAATAAACGATTGTTCCGCTAATGTCTCTGATTTTTATTTGCTCCAATTTTTTTTCAACTTTCAGATACAGATGGCCGGAAAGCGGATTCGGATAGATTGTTAACGGAAACATTTCTTCACCGGTTGCTCGATTGTTTATGGCCGTAGCAGATTCTTTCCAACCGTACTGTTTGGTTAAAACGGCGGCATGAGCATCGCCAATCAGCGATTCGGCGAATTGGATTTGCATGGTTTTTGTTTCGCCCGGCATCAATGTAAAATAGTTTTCTTTCATAAAAACCGGCAATATCCGTTCGCCGGTCTGTTCGTTAACCACTCGTAAACGGATACCGAAAGCGACTGAGGCCGAATTATTCGTCACTTGATAATCAATTATACATTGACCGTCTTCCCTTCTTTCCGAATGGTTTGTCGAAAGGTCGGCTTTCGGTAAATGGTTCAGCGCCGTATAATCATCCTGATTTTTCATATTCCGCCAGTAAAAATTGTCGGACAGGAGATTATTCTGCTGATCTCTCAGTTCCAAACGAATGAAATTAAAATCGGACAAGGCGCTGTTGTCGCCGGACGAAGAGAGGATAAAACATTCTTTGGCTTCTTTCGATAACACACCGACCGTTTTTTGCATGGACAAAGGTTCGTAAATACTGCCATCCGAATTATAAACCGTCGCTTGTGCCTGCAAGCCGGCGTAATCCTGTAAAGTGGTATTAATGATTTTCACGGAATTATTCACGCAGTTCCATTGGATATGCAGCGGTTCGCAGCCTTTTTTTGCGCCCCAGTAAGCGCCGGTAGCATCGTAATAATAATCGTAGGTTTGCCAAACGAACGAAGGATAAGCCGATTGACTCATCCAAATCAAAATTCCGGTAGCGTCGTTCCACAGATATTCGTTCCAGCCTTCATAAATGGCTTTCATGATTTCCAGGTTGAGGTATTGCGATTTCTCACAAAATTCTTCGATACCGCTTGATGCGCCGTAATTTTTTTTAACGGTATTGAAATAGGATTCGGGATTGGCAGCGCTTGCCGATTCGCCGAAAAAATGGTTATTCCACATTTCATTTTTCGACCAATCCGAAGACCACCAGTGAGATTCGGGTATAAATTCCCTCAAACTTTCAAAGGTAGTGAAAGCGGCCATTCCCAGTTCGGTTCTCATGCCCCGTTTTTTGTTCCAGTCGCCGAAGTCGCCGCCCCAGCTTGGAATTCCGTCGCCCAGGTAATCCCGTGCGGGGAAATTATTCCAAAAACCGCTGCCGGTCAGTCCGCCGCCCTGCCGGGAATTGGGCTGATAGCGCCGGTCGTTTCCGTCATATTCGGCAATAATAGCTTTCAGGTTGTCGTCCAGATTTCCGGGAGGAACGCTTTCATTGGCTCCGCACCACAAGGCGATGCAAGGATGATTTCGCAGCCGTTTCACTTTATCAACGGCATTGGAGCAAAATTCGGTTTCATCGTCCACGCCGCCGATGAAAGCATTGGCCAGCCAAAAATCGTCCCAAACCAAGATGCCGTAGCGGTCGCAGTATTGATAAAACTCTTCATCCGTTACGCAACCCGTCCAGCAACGGATGGTGTTGTAATTCATATCGGCATGAAGTTTGATTTTTGTTTCGTATTCATCGTCACGGCAACGGAGCAAATATTCCGACATTCCCCAATTCCCGCCTTTCAGCAATATTTTTTCGCCGTTGATATAAAAAGTCAACGCGGTATTTTCCGTTTTGTATTCATATTTTTTTATTCCGAAAGTGATTTCCCGTTCATCCGAAACGGTTCCGTTCATGCTAAATTCTACCTGACAGAGATACAAATCCGGGTTGCCGTAGCCGTTGGGCCACCAGAGTTTGGGATTATCAACCGTTAGTTGAGCGAATTCATCCTTAGTCAATCGAACGGTTTGAGCGCTGTTTGCGGGAATCGTAATATCTTTTGAAAACCGGATATTTCCGGGTAGAATAGTTCCTTCCAGTTTCCCGTCAACAGATTGAGCGGACGTATTATTCAGTTGCGTTTGAAAACTCAGGAAAGCTTGATTTTTGTCGGGCAATTCCGTTCGTATCCACGGGTCTTCCAGGGTAACGCTTCCCGAATTGGAGAGATAAACATTATTTGTAATTCCGCAGTTCAATCCCGGCACATAAGGCATCCAGTCCCAGCTTGCGCTTGCCATATAGGTTGGCATGGCATAATTGGTAAAATTATCCCAACCCTCCTGTTCCCGCCGGTTGCGTTGTTTGGGAATATCAATCCGCACCAGAAGAACGTTTTTCTGCGTTTTGGAAACGATTTCGCTGACGTCGTATTTGGCTCGTTGAACGTGTCCTTTGATAACGCCCAAGGTCTGTCCGTTCAAATAAACGGTTGCCTTTTTATTGGTTCCTTCCAGATTTAACCAAATTTTCTCGCGGGTAAAATGTTGCGGAACGTCAAATACCGTCCGGTACCAAAACGGTTGGTTGTATTTCGATTCGTCCACCCGATAGATATTATCGCCGTAATTGGGGTCGGCTTCCAAACCGGCATTGACGTAATCGACAAAAAAGGTTCCGGGAACGGTTGCCGGAATCCATTCGGAAGAATTATAATCCACCGCCGACAGGGCAGCGGTATTGCTTCCCGCAGTTTTTACGGGATATACTTTCCACTCGCCGGCCGCTTTCGAATCCAAAGAATAAATAAAATCGCCCGCCTTTGAAAGGGGGAGCGACAGGAACAGGCCGAAGAAAAAGAGGATGCTGTAGTGTTTCATGAATTGCTTCTTAAAAAAAATAAAAAAGCGATGAGCAGCGTTCGTTTTTGCTGCTCATCGCCGCGGGTGGGGTTATTTATTGAATACTTTCACCGTTTCCACACGATCGGTTACTAATTTAACCAGATAGATTGCCGACCGCGCGATTGCTTTTACTTCATAAGAAGATGCTTGAATATGGCTGTCGGCATAGATTAATTGTCCTTGCGCGTTATAGACATGGATTTGACGAATGAGTTCCGAAGAACTGTTCGCATACAAAACGCCATTGCGACTGTAAACCGAAATTGAAGAAGCAGGCGTCTGCTTGATTGCAGTACCGATGTCTAAATAGTTGAGATTTGTTGCCGGCTGCGCGGAAGCTGCAATATTTTTCAAAACCGGCAGCGGATACTCGCCGTTCCCCATTGACCAAACATCGTCGAAATCCCAGGATAAACCGGTTTCGTAAGTCTGCCGGTTGATCAGTTCGGCGGCTGTTTTGCTCAAACCATGCTTGTCCGCGAGGGGGTCGCCGGTAACGGTAGTTCCCTTGACCAACATTCCGGCGTATGCAAAGTTATTCGTCAATGTCAGACCGGATCCGGCATAGCCGCAGATTCGACCGTTGTAATCGCTGTTGCCGTCCTCGTTGTCGAGACTCGGATTAATTGCGGCACAATCGACAATCGTTAATTGATTGCCCACTTCTCCGGAGCCGACAATGCCGCCTGCCGAATAAGTACCTCCGTCGATGGAGTTAATCGCATAGCACTTGGAAATTGTTGTTATTACGCCGGGCGCTACTTGACCTACGATTCCGCCGGTTCTGTCGTCTCCCTGCACTGAGCCAACGGCATAACAATTGGTTATCACGGGCGTTCCGCCGTTTATTCGACCGACGACGCCTCCGGTGTTTTTGCCGGATTCTCCGCCTCCGGTGTTTTTGACGCTGATAACAGCGCCGCAGACGAACGAATTGCTGATGGTTACCGCACCGGCGCCGGAAGCAATATCGCCGACAATTGCACCCACGCAGGACTGCCCGGTTACCGATTTTTCCGGGTCAATAATCACGCCCAAACCGGTGATAGTTGCATTTCCTGTTACCGAGCCGAATAATCCCGCACCGCCGGTTTCGGGAAGGTTTATCCATAAACCGGAAATAACCTTACCGTTTCCGTCCAACGTGCCGGTAAAAGTCCGGACAGGCTCCCATTCGTCCGTTAATACAAGGTCGTTTCCTAATTGATAATAAGCGGAAAGATCGTTTCGTATCTGATTCAATTGCTTTTCTGTGGTAATGATATACGGATCGGAGGAAACGCCGGTTCCCACTCCGTCGAAGCCGGAAAATTGAGCGGTTAAAGTATAGGTCAATTTTTCTAACGGCAACGTATATTGATTATCCACCAAATCGGCTGTTTTATCTTCACCGTCGATGGAAAAAGAAACCAAATCGTACAAGGGATCGGCTGTAACGGTAATGGTTACTTCGTCGCCAATCACGGGTTTAGCCGGTTCAACGATAATGGAACCGTGTTCCGCAACGATTGTCAGAATCACCGCATTGGAAGCGATCAGGTCAATGGTATAGGAAAGCGTTACATCCGGATAATTTGAATTTTCCAGATTACACGTAACGGATTGCCCCACAAGTGAAGGGTCAAAAACATATACATTTCCTGCGGAAGAGACCGGCGTTTCCGACCACGATGCCACCGTTGTTCCCGCTTCCGTCAACAAAGCGGTAACATCCACCGCATCCACCGGAAACGGCTCTGCTACAGCGCCCTGATGTTGATAAACGAGCGTGCCGGCCGGCGTATTGGCCAGGATGCCGGCTACAACAGCGAACGACAGACGACTGTTGCTAATATCGACCGAGGTCAAATTCGGGCATCCGGTAATGGATAAATGTTCCAAAGTCGGATTGTCGGACAGATTAACGGACGAGAGAATCATCAAGTCGCTTCCGTTAATGGAGATGCTTCTGAATTGATTTCCCGAAAGATTCAAGGTTTCCAGGTAACGCAATTCATTTCGTTCCAAAAAATTACGATCCGCTTCATTGGCTGCATTATCAAACAGCGCTTGACTTGGCTGTTCCAACACAATCTCAGCATCGCTTTTTTGGGTGTAGGAGTAAGTAGCCGAACTCCAATCAATGGATGTCAGGGCATAATATTTGCTACCTGAAGCGTTCCAATAATTTAACTCGGCGCCCGTCACTTCTCCCGACCAGCTAACGCCACCGATTTGTCCCCATTTTTTGCCATCATTATCAGCATTATCATTTTTTGTATAATCAGGAAGTTCCAATACTTGAGGAGGATCGTTTTTATCCAAAACCGGCTCCTCTATCGTTTTTAATAAAGCATCCAACTGGTTTAGACCAACGTAATAAGGGCCGGCGGCTTGTGCAGCAAGCGCTCCGCAGAGCAAGAAGAATAAAATAACTGTTTTTTTCATTGTATCTAAAATAATATGAATATCGTATATGATACCTGATTGCGTTACCCTGCATCCCGTGAACATATACGATATTCGTGATAAACAATCTGTTTTATTTGACGATCGCCTTCCGTACCGTACCGTTTGAGAGCCGAACAATATACAAATTATTAGCTAATGCAATGCTCGAAGTTCCCGCCGCCAATTTTTGCCGGCAAACCAAACGCCCGTCCGCGGTATAGACGCTTGCGGTTTCATTGGGAGCGCCTTTGATAAGCAACCGTCCCTGAGATGCCGAAACGACAATGTTGTTGGCCGGAACGGTAGCTGTTCCCGTGGGGGCGCCGATTACCACTGCATCCGGACAATTCTCAACGTTTAGAACTACCGAAGGACAACCGGTTACGTCCACTGTAGCCAGGTAAGGCAGATTTTTGAGTTCCAAAAAGGTCAGGGTCGGATTGTTCGACAAATCAATGGAGCTGATCTCCATCAAGTCGTTTCCATTAATGGAAATACTTCTAAACTGATTTCCCGAAAAGTTCAGCGATTC
>JAISNS010000077.1 GCA_031276105.1 Dysgonamonadaceae bacterium | reverse complement strand
TGCTGGAACCTTATCCGGATCAGTCGGTAAACGATCTGCTTTCTCACCGCCGAATCCGGCGATACATGGAACGCACGCTCCGCGATTACCTCAAATTCGGTTCGGCTGCCATCCAACTTTTGCCGAACGCCGACGGCAGTAAAATCGTTGGACTGAACCCTTTAAATGCTTATTTCTGGCGACTGAGCGAACGTAGTCCGGAAGGCGCCGAAAAATGCGTTATTTCCGGAAAATGGCCCGAATATCCCGCTGCGAGTGATTTCACAATTATGGACGTGCTCCCGGAATACGATCCGGAAATGGAACTCGACATCCGCCGTGCAGAAGGCCGGCAAAAAGAAAGTTCCATTCTGGTCGTCCGCGACAGTTGGAGCAATAAGGATACGTATTGCGAACCCATCTGGCTCGCCTGCTGGCTGGCCGGATGGATATCCATTGCCAAATCGGTACCGGTTTATCTTCAAAGAGTGTACAAAAACATGGCTACCTGGAAATGGCACATCCAAATACCGTATTCCTTTTGGGATAAAGCCTTTCCCGAAGCCGGCTACGAAAATCCCAAAGACCGGGAAGCAGTTATTAACAAATACATGGATAGCTTTGAAAATAACCTCTTAGGCGCCGAAAACGCCGAAAAACCGATTTTTACCAATTATGCTGTCAACGATGTGGATCATAAAACTGAGGAAGAATGGAAAATTACGCCTTTAGATAACAAATCCAAAGAGGGTGACAAATTGGTTACATCCGCAGCTGCCAACTCCGAAATTTTATTTTCCCTGATGATTAACCCCAATGTGATGGGCGCCGGTATGCCCGGCGGCGCTTATGCCGGAAACCAGGGAGGCAGCAACATCCGGGAGGCATTTTTGGTAAACATTGCCAACGCATGGATCGACCGGCAGAACATTTTGGACCCGGTCGAAATCATGCTGCGATACAACGGCTATCCGGACGTAGCCCTCCGGTTCCGGAACACAATATTAACCACGCTGGACACAGGCGCCGGCACAAAAAAGAATTTAGCATGATATTCTCCAAACAGAAATGGGAAACCGAACGCGAAGGGCTGGATTACCTGAAAGTATCCACCGCCTGTTCGTGGAACACGGTCAAATCGCCCCTGCGAAACGCTTGGGATTTGTTCCTTGTCCCGCTCATCGGCGAAGAGATGGGCGAAACACTCACCGAAATATACCACCAGGCCGAAATGCCGGCGGCAGATGCGAAGCTCCTCCGGCTGGCGCAACGGGCAAACATCCTGTTGGCCTTCTGGTACGATTACGCCGAGTTGAACGTTATGATCGCCGACAGCGGTTTCAAGCGGCAGGAATCGGAAGATACCCGAACGCCTTACAAGTATCAGGAAAGACAACTCCGTACCGGCTGGAAAACGAAAGGATTCAACGCGCTGGATGATTTGCTGGCTTTTCTGGAAAAAAATTCGGACGATTATCCGGAATATAAAAATTCGGATAATTACACCGAATCCCGCCGGTACATCGTTCAAAACGCCGCACAGGTGAACGAATACTATTTCATCAATCATTCCCGGTTGACCTATTTGCGCCTTCAGCCGCACTTCAAAATCATAGAAGAAACCATCCTTGCCCCGCGGATGAACGGCCTTTATCAGCTGCTAAAAATCGAACTGGAAAAGGAAGCGCCGGAGCAAAAATGGCTCGAACTCCGAAACGCGCTGCGTCCCGTCGTGGTCTATTATGCCGTGCACCGGCTGCTACTCGAAACCGGCGACCTCACCGATAAGGGCCTGTTTTTCGCTTCGCTCAAAAACGACGATAGCGACGCCGAAGAACGTCCCGTCGCCGATGAACGAATTGTTCATCAGGCCAAGCAAGCCGAAGCAGACGCTATTTCCTACTGGAAATTAGCCGAAAAACTGATGCAAAAATACTTCGGAATCGAACCCGCTTCCGCAGGCTTTCACCGGCGAGACAATAAAGACAAAAAATCATTCTGGGCATGATTTTATGAATTATGAATTATGAGTTATGAATTATGAGTTGCGCAAAGCGCGTCAAACAAACCACGCTTTGCGCGTCACTTGTCACTTGTCACTTGTCACTAACATTTATGAAAGAAGTTAGAATAGAATATCCCTTCCTTTTCGTTTTCCGGAAAACAACAATTTTGCATGTTCCGGAAGAATGGATTGATTTAAGCGGCCCGCAGTTTGCCGTTTGCGCCCGGGTTTTCACAGAAAACATTTCGGACGAGGAATTTATCGCCGGCTTTTTCGGAATAAAAAAATCGCTGGCCAAGCGCGTGGATAAATTTCACCAATACAAACTCATTGAAACGGTCGAATTTATTTCCAATCCCAAGGCAACCATTAATTTTTTCTTCCTGCCCGAAATTCCCGGTACCGGATTGCTGGCCCCGGAAAAAAAATTGAAAGACATCACCTTCGAACATTTCTCCATTTTCGACAGCCTGTTTTTTGATTACGTCAACGACAAAAAAGAAGAATCGCTTGCCAAATTCATTGCGGCGCTCTATCTGAAAAAAAAGGAAAAAATCACCGGCATTGATTTTACCGCCCGTGTCCGTTTCATTGCAGAAAAAGTAGATAAATCAACGCAATATGCCATTTTTTTGAATTACACATTTATCCGAAAATGGCTGTCAAAAATCTTTCCGCACCTTTTCGGATTCGTCGAAGACGATCCGGACGAACCGAAACGAAAAACCATCCGCCCGAAAAAACCGAACCGTCCGGACTGGATTACCGTGCTGGACGGCCTGGTAGGAGAGGATATTATCAATTACGAACGATACAAGCAGCTGCCCTGTATCGTGGTATTTCGAACGATTAACAAACGCATTAAAAATTATAATCATGGCAAATAATTCATTAAGAGATTTTAGCGATTATGTGGAATACTTTTGCCGTATCCACAAACAAATCGCCCATACCGACGAACGAAAACATTTCGTTCGCCTCGATCATCAAGAATTGACGCAAAGCATCAACGCCGGCCTTTACTTCCCGGTTGTCACCTTGGAGAAACTGACAATTTCCTATTCCGACACGGCAGACAGTTTCGGGAAATCGCGCTACATCGAAATGCTGTTTCTCGACAAAGTGCCGGACGCCGGCAATTTCCGGCAAATCGAAGACGTTCAATCACGAATGGAAAAATTAGCCGAATCGTTCATTTTCAAAACCCGAACCATGCGCCGCCATCCGGAGTGGCCGGAACTGCGAACTCTGCGAATCCACGGCGTAGAGATAAACTATGTCAGCAATATAAAATCGCTTCTTTGGGGAGTCCTTCTGTCTTTCGACATGGAAATGCCCGGACGGGAATGTATCAACGAAGACGATTTCATTGCGTAATCTTGTCCTTTTTTTATCCGCGACGAAACAATAATTTTGAAGCAAAAAAAA
>JAISNS010000076.1 GCA_031276105.1 Dysgonamonadaceae bacterium | reverse complement strand
AACTTCAAAAAGCGGAAGTATCAGTATATGGCTTTGGATAAACAGGGGCGCGACGTCTTTTTAGCCGATTCGAGCTATGTATTACAAATGGCGCAACAGGATTTTCCCGAAATAAAATTCCATTTCAGTTCGGAATTTTGAAGCGCAATCAGCGCATATCTTTCAGACTTTTTTGAAGGTCTTGCCGGGCAAAGAAGATACGGCTTTTTACCGTACCCAGCGGTAAATCCAGTTTATCTGCGATTTCGTTGTATTTATAACCGGCCAAATACAGGGTGAACGGTCCTTTCAAATCCGGGTTCAAATGCTTGATTGCCTTATTGATTTCCTTGATAGTCATCGTCCCGTCGGGAGAATCGAAACCGGAATCTTGCGAAAGATTCAAATGATACAAATCTTCGGTTTGGTCGATAATCGTTTGGCGTCTGACTACTGAACGGTAGTGATTGATAAAAATATTACGCATAATCGTTAACACCCAGCCTTTAAAATTGGTATTATCCGTATATTTGTCCCTGTTATCCAATGCTTTCAATGTCGTATCCTGTAACAAATCATGGGCATCTTCCTTGTTTGCGGTAAGCATTAACGCAAAATTGAACATATTATCTTGGATACCCAAAATCTTTTCTTGAAATTGCAGTGCATTCATATTACAAATAATTAAGTTAAACATTAAAAAAACTTCATGAACTTAAAAACATTTTTTACTCGAACAAAAATATGAGTAAAAAACCAGAACTTGGCAATTTCTGCAACAAAAAAATGATTCGGAAAAGAAAACTTAATTATCGTGTAACAAATGTTATAAAATTGTAATAATATTGCTATTTAAAATTAACAGAATAGGGATTCTTTTGCAACCTGCAAATTACAACTATCAAAAATCAGGAGATAAAATAGGCTTACGTGAGAAAAAAAATGATAATTTCCGGTTGATTTATTTATATAAACTGACAAAGCATATATTCCCGCACCAACATGATAAGTGATGAAAAATTTATATCTTCGTACGCGTTTGGAAGTCTTAAAGTTTTCATCTAAATTTGCACTTCAACATTGTATAAATTTGTAGCTCAATGAAAATAGCTTTTCATGGCGCTGCCCGTACCGTTACCGGCAGTAAACATTTGATTTCTCTGAATATAGGAAAAAAAATCCTTCTGGATTGCGGCATGTTTCAAGGAATGGGAAAAGAAACCGAACACCTGAACCGCTCTTGGGGATTTAATCCGCAAAATATTGATTATGTGTTTCTTTCACATGCACATGTCGATCATTCGGGATTGTTGCCCAAATTAGTGAAAGATGGTTTTCGCGGGAGTATTTACGCAACTCCGGCCACTATCGACATTACCAAAACGCTTCTGTTGGATTCGGCTTTCATTCAAAAACAGGATATTACTTTCCTGAATAAAAAACGAAGGGAAGAAGGCCGGACGCTGATCGAACCGCTTTATACGGAAGAAGATGTGAATCAAACGTTCGAACATTTCAAGCCGGTAAACTATCATCAAACATTGGATGTTGATGAAGATATTCAACTGCAATTCTTCGACGTGGGACATATTGTAGGAAGCGCTACGATTTTCCTGACATTGAAGGAAGACGGGAAAAAAACAACTTTGGCTTTCAGCGGGGATGTAGGACGCTACGGCGACCCCATTCTACATTCGCCGGAACCTTTTCCTCCGGCCGATTACATCCTGATCGAATCGACTTACGGCGACCGTTTGCACGACCGGATTGAAACGTATGCCGACGATTTGATGAAAAATATTCAGGAAACTTGTCTGCGCAAAAAAGGAAAATTAATTATTCCCGCTTTCAGTGTGGGACGTACTCAGGAATTGTTGTACGCCTTGAACGATTTGGAATTAGATGGCCGGTTGCCGGCCATCGACTATTACGTCGACAGTCCGATGTCGGTGAAAGTAACGGAAATCGTCAAACAGCATCCGGAATGTTTCAACCGGTCGGTGCGGAAATTATTGAAGACGGACGCCGATCCGTTTTATTTCAAAGGATTGCGATATATTACAGACAAGCGTGAATCGCAGGCGCTTAATTTCAATAACAAGCCTTCGGTTATCATTTCCGCTTCGGGAATGGCCGAAGCCGGGCGGGTGAAGCACCACATAGCCAACAGCATTGAAAATTGGCGGAATACAATATTGCTTATCGGTTATTGCGAACCGGATTCTTTAGGCGCCCGATTGAAACGTCGTCCCGAAACGGTAGGAATTTTCGGTAATCAGCATCAGGTGAAAGCCGACATTGTCGCCCTGAATTCCATGAGCGCTCATGCCGATTACAACGATTTGTGCCAATATCTTTCCTGCCAGGATCAGAACGAGGTGAAACGGGTGTTTATCGTACACGGAGAACCGGAAGTGCAGATCGAATTTAAACGACGCTTGATAAAGAAAGGATTTAAGGATATTGAAATTCCCGAACTTCACCAGGAATTTGGAATATAGGAGGAGGAGAATAGTGGTAAGTAAACACATATATATGAAAAAAATCGTATTCGGCTGTTCTTGGCCCACATGGGCGGTCACAAACAGGATTTCATCCGGCAGGCCTTCGATACTAATTGGCAGGCTCCGCTCTGCCCCAATTTGGAGCGCGTAGTAGAAATTATTTGTACAAACATTTAAGCGGTTTAGAACTTTTCGAAAAAATAGAATCACTCTGTGTAGCGAATGCGACGCAGGGTGATTTTATTTTTTTTGTTTTTATTTTTTTTTGTGTAATAAAAAAATTTATCCTATCTTTGCGCCGCAGTTAATAATGAATAGATAAATAATGACATCAATCTCAGAAAGTTTTTTCGATTTTAATCT
>JAISNS010000013.1 GCA_031276105.1 Dysgonamonadaceae bacterium | reverse complement strand
CGGGAAGAGAAAATGGAAAAGGAGTTGTCCGCATGTAAGAAAGCCTAGCATCAGGCACGTCAAAAAAATCGGGATTTATCTCAAAGTCGCGAGAAGTATAAAGAAACTGTAAAGCGCTTGAAGCAAGAGCTGAAAGCGACTGAAATGGTAAAAAAAAACGGGAAATCGGACTGCCCAGCGAAGAGTATATTGCAAGACATAAATACACTGATTTCATTGTTTCATTATTACTTCTGCAAAATTAGCCGGAATTTTTTATTTTTCCTACATTTATATCTGATTTATTTTCAAGTATTTATTTTTTAACCTTGTTTCTCCCGGAATCGCTGCTAAATGATTAAATCTTTTTTAAGGCGCCGGATAAGCCTGTTAGCTTCGCCCTAAAAAAAGATTTAGCCGGATATTTGCATAATTTGATTTATTGAATTACATTTGCAGCGGTTTTTGTAAAACAACAATAAAGAATATGGCAACTTCCGTAAATAACAATTTATTATGTAATATTAACTTCCAAAGTTTGGAAGCGACCGGAATTATGCGTACACACACACACACACACACACACACACACACACACACACACACACACACACACACACAACTTCGCACACGCGAAATAAACTATATTTCAGAAAAAAACAATACCTGTCGGTCTCCCAAAGAGATTCGGCAGGTTTTTTTTGTGCCCGTTGCACAATGGAACGCGGATGACGCGGATGGGGCAGATAATCACGGATTTTATCTCTTCCCTCCATAAGCTAAAGCATACGGTTAATCAAGTGTCGCCCCTGCGGGGCTTGGCTTGGACTGATAGCGATCAACCCCGCACGCTAAAGCGCGCGGTTAATAAAATGTCGCCCCTGCGGGGCTTCACAGGAAACAGGCAAACCGCTCACATCAGCAAGCCCCGCAGGGGCAACACTTTATTAACCGTATGCTTTAACTTACGGTTGCGGCAGCCCCCTCTCATCTCCAAGCCCCGCAGGAGCGACACTTTATTAACCGCGCGTTTTAACGCGCGGAAATTAGGAAATAAGTATTATAAATTATAAAACAACAATTACGCGGCTAATTTAACGATGACGGCGCCGGTTCTTGCCAAGGTGAATACGAATCTCCGTTTTTCGGCATCGGTTAATACCAGCAACATTTGCTCCGGAGAAGAAAGGTATGAGTGGTACAAAAATGCCGGAGGAAGCACCCCTTACGAAGCCTATCCATTTGCAACAACTGCGAATGCTACCGCTCTGTTTTCTACTGCCGGTACTTACAAGGTAAAGGTTAAGATGGGTAACCGCTACTCCGACCCTGCTGCTGCGCTTCCGACAGAGCAAGAGAGGTACGTAACTGTAACCGCCGACGGGGGCCATACTCCAGCTATGCTCAACAGCAACTACGGACTTGTCGGGGCAGCTTGCTTAGACGTGAAGAAAAACAAACAGCCTGTCTCTCAGAGCCAAGAAGCTTTTGATGAGCGTATTAATGCTTTTTCCGACGGCAGTTATGAAAAGACTTATAAATTTATTCATGGTGATGCCTATTCCGATTTGAGTTTGGATTACGTAGAACCTGCGAATCTTGTGGAAGCGATAACCGTTTATCCTCCTGCTTCTGCTATCGGAACTGCTGTTGACGGCTATTATGAAAAAGAATTTAAGATTAAAGTCAGGTCGAACATACAGAATTTGGTTCCTGCCAACGGGGATTCATTGACCGTTCAGTTGATTGCGAGTTATATGCCGAACGGCTCAACCGAAACAAAATTGGCTTATCCGGAGATTCGCGTTGAAGACGGGACATGCGTATGTCCGGCTAAAATAAGCGCCACTCAATGGTTGAATTTTGCCTGCCATAATTTGGACGGTTTGGATATTATTTCGCCTTCACAAATAGTCACTCGCGCTCATCATGGCGACTGGTATCGTTGGGGGAGCCAAGACGGCTTCTGTTCAGAATCGTGATTTAGCAACCGACGCCCCTCCATCAGGCTGGACTAATAATGGTAGCGGCCCTGCTGTTCCTGCTTATCAGGATTATGATACTTATGGAAATGACGATTGATATGCTGCTAATAATCCTTGCCCTGCCGGCTGGCGCTTGCCTGATTATGGCGAGTTGACAGGTCTTGAAAATCCGAGTAATAATTCTTGGCCTACTGCTTCGGGATGGACTACGTTTAATGCTGTCAGGCGAGTGGGTGATTACCTCTACCTGCCGGCGGTCGGTTATCGGTACGACAGCGATGGTTCTCTGCGCTGCCGTGGTAGCAATGGCTACTACTGGAGCAGTAGCGCCATCGGTGCCGGCGCTCCGGTCATTGACGTCTCCAGTGGGAGTCTGTTCGTCGACTTCTACAGTGGGACTTACTGGCTCTCCGTGCGTTGCGTAGCGGTAGAGTAAAAATTCGTCTATTTGTCTATTTACCGCCTGCCCATTTAAAGGGCAGGCGATAAATTCTTATCTGGGACTAAAGAGTTAAGAACTAAGAGTTAAGA
Organism: Dysgonamonadaceae bacterium; assembly: GCA_031276105.1. Lineage (GTDB taxonomy): Bacteria > Bacteroidota > Bacteroidia > Bacteroidales > Azobacteroidaceae > Azobacteroides. The sequence goes on along the minus strand of JAISNS010000013.1, from coordinate 2,823 downwards.
ACTAAGAGTTAAGAGTTGTCGCGAAGCGACGTTTGTTTAACGCGCTTCGCGTAATTCTTAATTCCTAATTCCCAACGAGAGGCGGATGATCGCGAATTTTATATTAACAAGGGGTTGCAACCCCTTGTTAAAAATCCGTGATTATCCGCTCAATCCGTGTTATCCGCGTTCCATATCGCCAAGCCCCCCGCAGGGCGCGACACTTTATTAAGCGTGTTGCCGTTCCAAATTCAGCAACTGTTTTTTGGCTTCCGGCCCGGAAGCATATCCGCCCAAACCTCCGTCGGAAGCAATCACCCGGTGACAGGGGATGATGATTGACAGGGGATTTTTCCCGTTGGCCGATCCCACGGCGCGGCAGGCTTTCGGATTACCGACGGCTTGAGCCAGTTGTGCATAACTAATTGTCTTTCCGTAAGGAATCTCCTGTAATTGTTTCCAAACTCGCTGTTGAAAATCCGTTCCTTGCGGCGACAATGGCAAAGTAAACGCTTGGCGGTCTCCCGCAAAGTATTCCTCCAATTGCCGGCAGGTTTCCCGAATAACAGCGAAGGCCGGATTGGAAGACGTTTCTTCATCAAACGCCGAATAATCCTTTTTGTTTTTTGTGACCGGTTTAACGAAGATGAGGGCGTTTTCATTCGCCCGTATTTCTATCAATCCTAACGGCGATTCCATGACCGCGACAAGCGGCTGATAATTAATAACTTTTTCCATAACTCATAATTTATAATTCTATTTAACTTTTTCCCGGTAATAATGCCAGCGTTCCATCACGGCTCTCACATACGAAAAGGTTTCATTTCCACGAAAATAACCGTATTTACATACCGGATCGTTGTAGTATTCGGGTAATTGTTTCAGTTTCAAATATTCTTCCACATTATTCTCCCATACTTCGGGGTTTTTCCCGTACTTTTCGGCTAAAGCCATTACGTCGGAGATATGTCCGGCTCCGGCATTATAGGATGCAACGACGAACTTGATTCTTTCGTTTTCATCCCGGATGAATGAAAACGATTGGTTGATCCGCTTAATCAAGGCCGTAGCTGCCCGGATACTCGCTTCCGGGTCGAGTGCATCTTCCGGCTCCAAACCGAAACTTCGGGCGGTTTTCGGCATTAATCCCATCAGGCCGGTAGCGCCGGCCCATGAAACCCGGTCTGTATAAAACTTGGATTCTTCATACGAAATGGAGGCCATTAGTCGCCAATCCCAAGGTATTTGAGCGGCATATTGCCGGAAAAGCGTGTCAAACGGAGAGATTCCGGTAGAACCGATAATCGGAGCGGGAGCATCGCCCGGCAGTTTGCTCATCTCGAAATAACGTTTGATAACCGCTTTGTATTTATGCGTATTCGCTTTGTTTTCAAACCATTCGTCGATCGCCTGAGCCAGCGCCGGCGTATTTTTCCTTACCGCCCAAGCCGACCGTTGCGGATGGCTGATTTTCAGGGAAATATTGATATTGGCGTGGTACGTTTTATTCAACCGGGCCATATCCCAGTTGCTGACCGTGTACGGGATTTTTCCATCGGACACTCTTTCTATCAGGTCTTCGACCGAAATCGTATCTTCTTCCACGATGCGGATATTAATTCCACCGCCCAATTCGTTGTTCAGATTAATCAACCGGTTATAGTGGCGGCTGTTATGAATCACCCATATCTCTTTCCCGATTAATTCGGTAACATCTTTCAGTATCGTATCTTTTTTGTCGGATCGCTGAACAATCACCTGTTCGTTAATCGTTTCGTGGCCGCAATAAAGGAATTTTTCTTTTCCTTCGGCAGTAACCGGAACATTATACGCAATTAAATCGCCCGTCCCTTCTTCCAGCATTTTTCGGAGCTTGATTTCGTTCGCTGCCGGTATCAAATTCAAACGCAAATGATTGGCGTCCGCAAAATCTTTTATCAATTCATACTGATACCCCATTTTCTCGCCTTTGTAGATGAAATAAGACATCGAACCGGACAAGGTGAGGACATTGATTTCGCCGCTATCCACGATTTGCGAAAAATCGCGAACCGGCGAATCCGGTTTATTCGGTTTACAGAAAACAATCAGAATGAGGCCAATAAAAAGAAAGCCTGCACAGCAAAGGCGAAAGTTACGCATCATACATTACTTGGTCGAGGATGAATGGAAGATTCTGCATTTCGACGCCTGCCCGAACAATATCCGGAATATCATTCGTGAATGTTTCCACGAATTTTTCCCGTGAATTTTCGGGATGTTTCAGCGACAAAGCGTACAAACGAACAGCCTCCTTATTGTTTTTCAGCGCCAGTTGCGCATGTCCGGCATTCAGGTAGTCGGTTGCATTGGGATTCGATTCCATGATTCGATTGAAATATTCCGTAGCCTGTTCGTGTTTCCCGGCCAAAAAAGAGCACCAAGCTATCGGACGCCAAGCTTTGGGTTTATTTTTATCCAGATATTCTACCTTGAAATACGATTTCAATGCTTCGTCGTAATTTTTCAATTCCAAGTAACAATGGCCGATATTCAGTTGAACGGACAGGTTATCGGGATTCAAACGTTCGGCTTTTTTGTAATACAACAGCGCTTCGTCCGGCTGTTTTAACAGGCGGTAACAATGAGCTATTTTCTTAATTATCCATGAATTGTTTGAATCGAACACTTCGGCATTCAGGTAAACCGCCAACGCTTCTTTTACCTGTCCCAACATCTGCAAACAGTAGCCTTTTTTCTGATAAAGAACATGATTATCAGGGTCTTCTTTCAACAAAAGGCTGTAAATATCGGTAGCTTCTTCAAAATAATTTTTATTAAAATAAAATTCTCCGATAACGGTCA
>JAISNS010000070.1 GCA_031276105.1 Dysgonamonadaceae bacterium | reverse complement strand
ATATTATGCGCGAGAAAGACGAGCGCCTGCGCGAGAAAGACGAGCGCCTGCGCGAGAAAGACGAATACATTCAGGAATTGCGCGAAACCATCAAAGAACTGAAAGCCAACAACCGCTAAACCACGCGCACACCACCCCGGCGCCATCCGTCCACATCTCCGTCCACATCACGTCCACATCGCGTACACATCGCGTACATCACCGTCCACATTGCGTACACGAGAGACACACACCTTTTCACTTCTGGGCGCATAATTCACCTAATTTCCAACTACTTATTTTACGTAGTTTTGCCAAAACGTGGATTTAAAGGGGTCGTTTTAACATAAAAACTGTCATTTACCCCCCTTTTTTTGGCTTTATCCCCCCCTGTACTTAACTCTAAAAACCACGATTTGAAGAAACAGTTGAAGAAAAAGTGAAGAAAAACCCGTGTTTTAACTTTGATTAACTCAGGTATTTTCTTCATCTTTTGCTATCTGCAAGTAGCAAAATCCATCTTTTGCTGCAAAAAAAAGCCCCAAAACCGGAGCCAAAACAAAAAAAACACAGATTTCCATCTGCATTAAAAAAGCCTCTAAATAGCTATTAAACCAAGCGAATACCGCCTTTTTACATCATCAATTAACCGTCTTTTCTCACTCGGTTAAACCTAAATTAAAGCAATTCCGATAAACACGCCCGAAAATTAAAGCAATTTTCAACCAAATGAAACTTTTCGGACATTTCGTTTTAAAATGAAGAAACATCCATTTTGGATAAAATAATTCAAAATCAATAATTTATAAACATTTCTGAACCGTCGTTTCTGGACATTTCGTTTTTATGCCCATATTCCCACCGTGAGCGACGACGCCTTTTCCCTGCAAGCCGTTTGGGAAAAAGACAGTTTGAGTATTTCCGTCCGGAAACCGGACGCCGCTCCCGCCCAGCCGTATTACCTGCTTATCCACCGGCAAGGATTGCCGAACTATTTCCAGGCGTGGGACTTTGCAAAAAAAGAGATACGGTTGAATAAAGAAAAATTCGCAACGGGAGTAACCCACCTCCTGCTGCTCACCGAAGATTTTCGTCCGGTAAGCGAACGGATGGTTTTCAATAACCGGAACGATCAGGCGAAAATCGAAATCAATACCCACCAAACCGTATTCCATCCGCGTGAAAAAGTTTCATTGACAATGAACCTTATCGAAGAACAGAAAGATACCTTTCCCGCATCATTGGCCGTTGCCGTAACCGACGATAAAGACATCCGAATCGACACGACTACCAACATCGTAGCCGAAATATTACTCGCATCCGAACTGAAAGGCGTCATCCGCCATCCGGCCCAATATTTTCGCGAAGAGGCAGAAGCGCTCGAAGCCGCCGACCTTTTGATGCTCACCCACGGCTGGCGAAACTACCACGTGGCGGAAGCGTTGCAGGGCGAATTGCAACAACCGGCCATCAAACCGGAAGTCTCCCAATCGTTTTCCGGAACGTTGAAAAAGCCGACCGGCAAACCCTATAAAAAGGGAAGAATAAAAATGACCGCCGAAGGATACGACTATTCCGAACTGATCGAATCGGATGACAAAGGACGATACCTCTTCACCGATTTTGAATTTCCCGACAGCACGCTTTACTTCTTTCTGGCGAATACCGATAAAAAAAAGACCGACATCGAAATACATTCCGACGAGATAAAATACCCGCCCGTTCCGGCTACCGTTCCTTCAGAAGAAAGCGTTCATCAACAAACGAACCCCGATTTTATCGCCAAAGCCGACAAAAAATACTTGCAGGAAAACGGAATGCGTCAAAAAGATTTGCCGGAAGTGACGGTAAAAGCCCGGCGGAAAGAGAAAAAAAACGATTTGACAACCACACCGGAACAATTTCAGAACCCGCCCGATGGATTTCTGCCGACGACATCAAAAGCGATCCGCCCGTTAGTTTTGAACAGTTGTTTTGGCGGATACCGGGCGTCACAGATGTATCCAACGAAAGAGGAGTAGTCATGCATCGCGGACCGGCAACAATTGTATTAAACGGACAGCTAAGAACTTATCAGTATTTAGCGCAGATTCTTCATATCAGCGAAATTGCTCAGGTGGATGTATATACCGAGCACGGCATAACCATGCTGTGGGGCGTTTTTCCTCCGGTAATTGTGCTTACTACATGGCCACCGGAAACATGGGGTGCAGACGAAAAAAAGAAAAACTATTTCAAATACCTTTTACCTTTGGGTTATCAACATCCGGTGGAGTTTTATTCGCCCCAGTACGATACGCCGGAAGCAAGAAATAATCTCACGGAAGATTTGCGAACTACGATTTACTGGAAACCCAATGTCCTTCTTGATGATAAAAACAGCGCAACGGTCGAATTTTACACCGCCGATACTCCAACTGCCTGTTCCATCGTTATTGAAGGAATCGGCAGTAGCGGCAACCTGATTTATCACCGGGAAAAGGCGGTGATTAAAGTGGAGTTATGAGTTAATATATGTCCACGAATTACACGAATTACACGAATTCTTTAGATAAATAATTGTCCACGAATTACACGAATTACACGAATTTTTTTAGACGAAATGTAATTCGTGTAATTCGTGTAATTCGTGTAATTCGTGTAATTCGTGGACAATTTGTTGGGGCCGATTTTTATTCGTCTGCGTATATATCGGGAATTTTATGTACTTTTGTGCGCATAATCAAATAACATAGAACAACAGAACAATGACGCCTCCCGCTGAAAATAATATTTTATCGAATCTTTTAACTTTTAATATTTTGAAGTTAACGGAATTATGCACACACACACACACACACACACACACACACACACACACACACACACACAGTCACGCGCGCGAATTTAAGAAAAAAATATTATTTTTCAAACAGTTACCTATCTCCGAATTATACAGATTATCTCGTATAATTACAGATAAATACGACTATTTTCCCGTTATCGTTCCTAAATAAATCAATGAATATTATGAAAAATCATTTCTCAAGAAAAACACTTCTATTCGTATTAAGCCTGTTCTGTTTTTATCTCTATGCCGGCGAACTGCCCATATACAAATTCCGGCAGCTGACCACGTTGAACGGATTGCCGAGCAACGACATCCAGAAAGTATATCAGGACAAAAGCGGCTACATCTGGCTCGCCTCCAAAAACGGTCTTTACCAGTACGACGGATACGCCTTCAAAGTATTCAAATCCAACCTCCATCATCCCGAATTATTAAGCAACAACAACATCTTCTGTCTCGAAGAAGACTATAAACACCGCCTTTGGATCGGCACCTCCAACGGACTCAACGTCATGGACAAACGAACCGGTAAAGTGACACAAATCAACCGGAAAGAATTTGTAAACAATCCCGTTTCCACCCTGTTAGCCGCAAAAAACGGACGATTGCTGATTGGCGCAGATCAGGGACTGTACGAATATCAATACGAAACCGACTCCTGCATCCTCTATGGAAGGCACAATACAGGAGACGTTTTCCCCGAAACAGCAGTCAAATTCCTGATGGAAGATTCCTACGGACATATCTGGATCGGCACGTGGAACAGCGGTTTATTCCGCTACGACCCCGAAAAAAACAGGTATTATTCCTATCCGAAAATGAACCCCGGAAACTCCGCTCATTACCTCTTCGAAGACAGCCGGAAACGAATCTGGATCGGTACCTGGGGCGGCGGATTGCAACTCCTGAAAAATGCGTACGATATGGACAACGTAAGCTGGACGACATGGCAGAATCAACCCGACAATCCCAACAGCCTCCTCTCCAACATCATCTACGGAATAACCGAAGATTTGAATTCGCAAAAAATTTGGGTAGGAACAAACGCCGGATTAAGTGTCCTGACCGATGAGAAAAACGGCGTTTTTGAAAACTACCTCCCCGGAAACTCCGAATATACCCTCTCCAACAATGAAGTAAATTCCTTGCTTCGCGATGCACAAGGCGTAATATGGCTCGGATTGCTCAATGGCGGCGTCAATACGGTAAGCCCCCGCAAACCCTATTTTTCGTCATGGACTTTCGACACCATCAAATACAAAATGAATCTCCGTTCGGCATCCAGCCTCTATATCGACAACGACGGAATCATCTGGTTGGGAATAGGCGGAAACGGTTTCCTGCAATTCAACCGAACCACTCACACATTTAAACACATTTCCGAAATAAAAGACTTTTCATCCCTTTCGTGGTTTCCCGCAATCCTCTGCATCACCAAACTCCTTTCCAACGGACAACTGTGGATGGGAACCTACAACGACGGCCTGTATGCTTACGATAAAAACGGAAAAGACGGACAAAAAATAACAATTTATACTCCCTCATCCGTCCCATGGCTACCCGGCGGGCGAGTTTACGCCATCTATGAAGACCACAACGCCAACCGGTGGCTGGGCACAAATGCCGGAATAACCCGAATAACGCCCCGCTTCGAATACCTGCGCTTCGACTCGCTGGAATGTGAAGGAAAAAAACTACACTCAGCCGTCATCGTCGATATAAAAGCCGGAGAAAAAGACGAAATCTGGGCGGCCTCCAGCAATAACGGCATATACCGGATTTACGGAAAAGGCGAAAACCTTGCCGGCTATACCGTAAGCAACTATTCGCTAAGCAACGCTAAATTGAACAGCGTCATCGCCTCCTGCATTTATCAAGACCGGAAAGGCCGAATATGGGCAGGAACAGACGGCGGAGGATTGAACCTCTACGACCGGAAAACCGACGCCTTTATCCCCGTCCACCTCCATTGGAACCTGCAAGGCGACGCCATATTCAGCATTCTGGAAGACAACGCAGGCAACCTGTGGATGGGAACAAACGCCGGATTGATGAAACTCGACGTCCGCGACGACCTGCGAACCATCTCTTACCGCCTCTATACCACTTTCGACGGCTTGCTGGACAATTCTTTTGTCCGAAACGTCGTATTCAAAGCCCCAGACGGCGAAATGTTCTTCGGCGGACATCAGGGAATCAACAGCTTTTATCCCGAACAGCTAAACGAAGACCTCTCGTTTCAGCCGCCGGTCGTCATCACCGACATTAAAATACACAACCGTTCCTGGAGCGAACTCGATGCCCAAATGCGCGAAAACATATCCTCCGGTATCACCCCCGAATATACCCGGAAAATCCGCTTAAACTATAAAAACAACAATTTCAATATCGAATTTGCTTCCCTTGGATACGAAACACCCGGACAATACACCTACGCTTATCAACTGGAAGGATTCGACACACAGTGGAAACATACCAACGCCTTCGCTCGCTTCGCCTATTATAACAACCTGAAATCAGGCAATTACCTCTTCAAACTCAAATCTACCAATGCCAACGGCGTATGGAACGACAAGGTCTTGACGCTGGAAGTCGTAATCCTCCCCCCACCTTGGAAAACCTGGTGGGCATACTCATTGTATCTCCTCTTTATTCTAACGATCGCCGTACTGGTATACCGGATACTGAACAACCGCATAAAACTGAAAAACACCTTGCAATTGCGCGAAATAGAAAAAAACAAAGCCGAAGAAGTGAACCACGCGAAACTGCAATTCTTCACCAACATAACGCACGAATTATTGACGCCGCTGACAATCATTTCCGCCGCCGTCGACGACCTGAAAATGCAAATGCCTCAATACACCAAGCAATACCGGATAATTGCCAACAATATCAACCGCTTAATCCGGCTATTACAACAAATACTGGAATTTAGAAAAGCCGAAACCGGAAATTTGAAACTGAAAGTATCGCAAAGCGACCTCGCAACTTTCATCTCCAACAGCGTTGAAAGTTTCCAACCGTTGATAAAGAAAAAACAGATGAATTTCGCAGTAATCTGCAATCCCAACCCGTTTCCCGCCTACTTCGACCCCGACAAATTAGACAAAATCCTCTACAACCTCCTCTCCAATGCGTCCAAATACAGCAAACAGGGCGGAAACATCACCGTCGAACTAAGCGAAGACAAAACCGCCAACTGCGCAACCATTACCATTGCCGACGACGGAATGGGCATATCCAAAGACGCACAAAAAGACCTCTTCAAACGCTTTTACGAAGGCGATTACCGGAAATATAAAACCATAGGAACCGGAATAGGATTGTCGCTCACCAAAGACTTGGTCACGCTGCACGGAGGAAAAATACACTTGGACAGCGAAGAAGGAAAAGGAACACTCTGCAAGATAACCCTTCCCGTAAACCGGAGCGCCTACAAAGAAGACGAAATCGACGACACCTTAATAGAAACAGAAGAAATAAAAATTGAAAACAACGACGGAAGCGAAGACGAGGGAATAGAAGAATACGAATCACGGCACAAAAACAATCTCCTCTTAGTAGAAGACAACGAAGACCTGATGCAGTTAATGGTCAAACTATTAGCCGTCGATTACATCATATACACCGCCGCCAACGGACAGGAAGGACTGGATGTTGTTAAGAAAGAAGAAATCGATCTGATTATTTCGGACGTCATGATGCCGGTAATGGACGGGATTGAATTTTGCAAGAAAATAAAGAGCGAATTTGAAACCAGTCACATTCCGGTGTTGCTACTTACCGCCAAAACAGGCGAAACCGACCGAATCGACGCTTACGAAGCAGGAGCCGACAGTTATTTACACAAGCCGTTCAACCTGCGGGTACTTCATGCACGTATCAACAACCTGCTCAAAACGCGCGAACGCTTGAACAAAGACTTTAAGAAACAATTAGTATTTGAAGCGAAAGAATTAAATTACAGTACGATTGACGAAGATTTCATACAAAAAGCCATCGACTGCGTATATAACAACCTGAACAATCCCCAATACGATCAGGCGCAATTTGCGAAAGACATGGGGACAAGCCGTTCCGCCTTGTTTCGCAAGATGAAATCGCTAACCGGTCTCAGTTACGTTTCTTTCATTCGGAATGTACGCTTGAAAGCGGCTTGCCGCATTATGGAAGAGAAAAAGAATATCCGTATTTCGGAACTCGCCTACGCTGTCGGATTTAGCGATCCCCGTTATTTCAGTTCCTGTTTCAAAAAGGAATTCGGCATGCAACCCCGCGAATACTTTGAGAAATTTTCCCTGAATAAAGACAAAGAAAACAATGAGTTTGAACCGGAAGAGGAGGTGTAAAACCTCCTCATTCGAAACTCATACCCTTTTTGTCTAAAATTAGCCCCAAAACGTATAATTTTTCTTCGCTGGGCTATTTATTACGGTTATATGGGTAAAACTTCAACATCATTCTGAAATCGTCGCTTTACATTTGTGTGAAATTTTTAATTTAATATCATGAGGCATATTTCCACCCATAAACTCGCAGTCGGAATTTCAGGCAATCGCGAAAGCAGATTATCTGATATATTGCCCTTCCGAATGGTTGTTGGTAATATAGCGGATAAGATAATCAGTCCCTTTTTGTTGAAAGAAAACATACCAGGTGGTCTGTTTATTGGGATTATAGGTAATGTATTGCATGAAAGTTCCGTATTTTTTGAAATAATCGGGAGCCGGCTTTGCCGGTGCTGTGGAAAGATGTACGGTGATGTAATCCACCATTTTTCGGATATACCGTATAGCGCTATCATGAAATCCGAAATATCCGGCGTCAAACAACTGTTTGCCCAATCGGTCGAGATATTCAACAACAGACGGATGGAATGTTACCATTTCTTTATGCGTTGTTCCATTTCCAGCATGAATTGTTCCGGCGTAAGGGCTTGCCGGAAGTCTTCTTCAAACGTTTTCTCCGAATTATCAATTACTTTTGCCTTCTGCGAATGTGTTTCTATCTCCTTCGGCAATTGGCGGCCGGTGCAAGGCTTATCATTAATCATTACAACTGTCATAAATATTTTATTTTTAATTACAGCAACAAAAGTATATAATTAAATTCAATCGATAACTAAACACACATAAAATTAAAAACATGAAACGTAGAATTTTATCATTAAGCATCGTCGCGGCAATGGGACTGACTTCCCAATTGACCGCACAAAACAAATTAGTTGTAAACGCCGACCCGGTTAAAACAACCATCAGCCGGCACATTTACGGACATTTCTCCGAACACCTCGGACACTGCATTTACGGCGGCTACTGGGTGGGCGAAGATTCGCCGGTTCCCAACACGCGCGGTATCCGCAACGACGTCGTAAAGGCGTTGAAAGAAATCCAAATCCCCAACCTGCGTTGGCCCGGCGGCTGTTTTGCCGACGAATACCACTGGATGGACGGAATCGGGCCGCGCGCCCAGCGTCCCAAAATGGTGAACACCCATTGGGGCGGCGTCGTAGAAGACAACAGTTTCGGTACGCACGAGTTCTTGGACTTATGCGAACAACTGGGCTGCGAACCTTACATTTCGGGCAATCTCGGCAGCGGAAGCGTCGAAGAAATGTCGAAATGGGTCGAATACATCACCTTCGACGGCGAAAGCCCGATGGCCAACCTCCGCCGGCAAAACGGTCGAAACGAACCCTGGAAAGTGAAATTCTGGGGCGTCGGCAACGAAAGCTGGGGATGTGGCGGCAACATGACGCCCGACCATTATGCCGACCTCTACCGCCGATATGCTACCTATTGCCGAAACTATGGCGACAACCGGCTCTACAAAATCGCCTGCGGAGCCAACGAAGCCGATTACAACTGGACGGAAACCGTCATGAAAAACGTCGGCGGACGGATGCAGGGGCTCTCGCTGCATTACTACACCATCCCGACCGGCAACTGGGGCAACAAAGGTTCGGCTACCCGGTTCGACGAATCGGAATATTTCAACACCCTCGCGCGAACGCTCTTCATGGAAGAATTGCTGACGAAACATTCGACCATCATGGACCGCTACGACCCGCAGAAACGTATCGGCTTGATTACCGACGAATGGGGTATCTGGACAAATGTCGAACCCGGCACGAATCCCGGCTTCCTGTATCAGCAAAACACGTTGAGAGACGCCATCCTCGCCGCAGTAAACCTGAACATCTTCAACGCTCATGCCGACCGGGTGAAAATGGCGAACATCGCGCAAACGGTAAACGTGTTGCAAGCCCTCATCCTCACCGAAAACGAAAAGATGTTGCTCACCCCAACCTATTGGGTTTACCACTTATATAAGGTACATCAGGATGCAACCTTGCTGCCCCTGTCGCTCGCCTGCAACAAGTACGAGTTAAACGGCAAACAATTAGACGCCATCAGCGCTTCGGCATCCAAAGACAATTCGGGGAAAATCCATATCACACTGGTTAATATCGACCCCAACAAGACGCAACAGATAGAAACCGAACTGCGTGGCACAACAGCGACAAAGGTGTCGGGAAAGATACTCACCGCCGGCAAAATCAATGATTACAATTCGTTCGACAATCCCAATACAGTCGAGGTAACCGACTTCAAAGGAGCAAAACTGTCGGGCGGGAAACTGAATATCGCATTACCGGCCAAATCGGTGGTATTGATCGAAATAGAATAGACCTGATGCGATCCGCTGCCGGCAGCAGATGTGACGATGCGTAACGTGGCTGACTAACAATTACATCATAAAAAGAAACATTATTTGTATTATATCATGAAAAAAAGCATTATTTATTTAGTATTATCGTGTTGCCTTTCGCACCTTGTGCAGGCAACCGGCGTGAACGACGAATTACCGCAAAGCGATAACTTCGGGCTTGCGGTCTCTCCGGCGGCAGAAACAGAAGGAGATTTAGATGACGTAATCAACCTCGCCGACGCCGGCACAGTCACCTATACCGGCCTGTCGGACGCTACGGTAACGGTATCCGGCAAAACCGACCTCCATCTCACCGGCGATGTGCCCCTGACCAACACAACCATCGACCTGATGTCGGAAGATTCATGGCTCTTTCTCGAAGCCGTTAAGCCTTCGGCGATGATTGCCCAATACTTGGAAACAAAAACAATAACCGTCAACGGCAAAACGGTCGTACCCAAACTCCCCGGCGCTGCCGACAACTCCCAACAAAATGCCCGCATCGCTATCTACGGCTCCGGATCGGTACTAATCCCCTTCGGAAACGCTACCGACGCAGCGGCTTTGCAAGTCTTTACGGAACCCAACTTCGGCGGAGCAACCAAGTCGTATCCCATCTTTACCCGCCATACCTCGCTGGGAACGTTCAACAACGCCATCCGTTCCTTCAAACTGAAACGCGGCTATATGGCCACCCTTGCCAACAAAGTGGACGGGACAGGATTCAGCAAAGTATTTATTGCCAACGACGGAGACCTCGAAGTAAACGCCATGCCGAAAGGATTGGAAGCCTCCGTTTCCTTTATCCGAGTCTTCCGCTGGGACTGGGTAAACCAGCGCGGATGGGCAGGAGGCCCGCCCGCAGAAATCAACGCGACCTCGTTTTACGACTGGAGCGACGGCGGCAATTCTACCAACGTTGACTGGAATTATGTCATGATCAAACAAAAACTCGGCTGGCCGGGCGACGCATCATTCAACAACAAAGCCAACGTTACCCACCTGCTCGGTTACAACGAACCCGACCACAGCGAACAGCACGAAGACGACAACGGCGGCAAACCGATTACCGTAGCGCAGGCTATCGAACGGTGGCCGGCCATGATGGCCTCCGGACTCCGGCTCGGCACACCGGCGCCAACCGACTTCAACTGGCTCTACAATTTCCTCACCGAATGTGACAAACTGAACTACCGGGTCGATTTCGTCGCCATCCACAGCTATTGGTACACCAGTATGTCGTCGTGGAGAAGCCAGTTGAAAGCCGTATGGGACAAGACGAAACGCCCGGTGTGGATCACCGAATGGAACAACGGAGCCAACTGGACCGGACATAACTTCCCCGACGCCGAAGGACCGAAATGCGACGCCGACGGCAATCCGATTCTCGATGGCAGCGGGAATACAACCACCGTTACCCTACCCTGCTCGCCCGCCAATGCCGCCAAACAACTGAACGACATAAAAAACATTGTCGGAATCATGGAAGAAGAAGGCCTACACATCGAACGCTATTTCATCTACAACTGGGTGCAGGACGCCCGCTCCATGCATCTGGGAGGCAAACTGACGCCCGCCGGAAAATGGTACGCCTCCAACCCGTCGAAATTAGCCTTCAACGACGCTTACGACCACCAGTGGAAATTAGTCGCCACCGACATGACTTATAACAAGTCGACCAATACCTTTACCTGGAAAGACTACAACGGGGAAACCGCAAAAGGATACCTCCTGGAACGACGCACCGGCAATACCGGAGCATGGACAGTCGTCGGCGATACCATCCCGCCCAAGAAAAGCGACGCCGCCGGTATGCAGTCCATTACGGTAAGCAATCCGAATATCGTGGCAGCCAACTATCGCTACCGGGCAATCGGTTACGACAACAGTATAGCTACATCGGCGAGTATCAAAATCGAAGTCGATGCAGAAGTCGCCTCCCCCACCGTTACGGCTACGCCAATTTCGTCGTCGTGGATAAAACTGGAATGGAACGCCGTAGATAATGCCAACTCGTACCGTATTTACCGCGCCACGTATCCCGACAGCATCTATCTGGTACTCCGAAATTCATACTTGCAAACAAGCTACGATAATAATACCGGATTGAAACCCAACACAATTTACTGGTATCGCGTACACAGCGTGAATGGCTGGGGTGAAAGCGTGAACGCCGTTCCCGTTAAAGCGATAACCAAAAAAGAAGACGGCTCCGACGGCGACGGGATTACCGCTATGGAAAACATTCACCCGGGCAAAGCCTTGTCTCTGTTGCCCAATCCGGTAAAGGCAAACGAACAGCTGGCCATTCATTTCGATACGGATGTACCCTTGAAAAACATCACTGTCGAAATCCTGAACGCGGAAGGAAAACGAATCCTGCATCAACCGGCAGATAAAACGCTGTATGCTCCGCCCCATCCGGGCCTGTATATCGTTAAAATAACGGGACAAACCGTGCAAACACTTAAATTAATCGTCCAATGATAACCAAACTCAAACAGCGCTTAGCGCTTACAATCCGAATGGCTTGTCTTTTGTTTTCGGCTTTCGCCGGAAACCAATTGCAAGCACAGCAAGTGACCACAAGTCCCGATTTCACACGAGGCGCAACAGTCGCCTTTGCCGGAGGCAGCGCCGTAGCCGGTGAAACCGCTTCAATCAAAGAAAGAGGCATTTGCTGGAACACAGAACACAATCCGACCACCGGCGATTCCAAAGCCGTAGCCGGCAATACCTCCCCCTTCCTCTGCCGGATGAATAACTTGGAACCGGCAACAGTCTATTACGTCAGAGCGTATGCCGTTTCTACGGAAAATGAAACAAGCTATGGCGATGAAATACGAATCATCACCATTCCGAAAGGAGTAATCACCTATACCAAGAACTGGAACGAGGAAACCGATCCCGACAACCGGCAGCATTACGACCGAATCACCGCTGCCGTTGAATCGGCCATCGAGTACTGGACAAATTTCACCTCCATCCAAACACACTTGACGCTCAATTACGGCTCCGAAACACCGACTGCCGAAGCCTCTTATGGCGGCTGGATGCGATTCGGCCCCAACGCCAGCTATCAGCGCACAGGCACCGCCCTCCACGAAATGGCGCATACCATCGGCGTAGGTACTCATGCGATGTGGTCGAACACTGCCCTCCATGCCAACGGCCTATGGCTGGGCGAACGGGCAAATAAAGTCCTGCAAATCATGTCGAAAGACCCGGCAGCTGTCCTCAAAGGCGACACCCAGCACTTCTGGCCCTACGGAATCAACGGCGCTCACGAAGACAATGGAACCGATATGACTTACCTGATCAACGCCATGATTGTGCAAGCCTTCGGCGAAGACGGCCTCCCGCCCACCAACGAATTTGCTACGCCGGCCTGTACCTTCGACGTGAAACCCGGAGAAAAGTATTACATCAAAACGGAAGAAGCGATTCGCGGAAGAGATACGACTTACTTAGTCGAAAACGAAGCCGGAAACATCGCCGCCAAGCGCATGACCCCCGAAGAAGTATTGGCCAACGACAGCGCAGCCTGGCGTTTCGATTTCGACCCGGCAAGCCGTTACTACACGATTCAAAACGCAGCAACCGGCAAGTATTTCGTTTATAAATCGACCGGAACGAATGGCATCGGCTTGACCGCCCCCGAAGCAACCGCAGGAAATACCTCCCGCTTCCAGTTGATGGCTTCCCGGACAGCTACCTGGTTGGGCGACCCAAACACGTCCATCCGCTTGAAAGGCTATTGGATCATTTATCCGCAAGCCACAACAACGCCGCCTTGCCTGGTCGCCGCGTTGAAAAACGCAACAACCGTAAGCAATTTCAATATCGGCGCTACCAACGCGGCGCAACGCTGGCTAATCTTCACCGCCGAAGAAGTGAACCGCTTTGCGCAGGCGATAGAAGTAAACGGAAACCGGCAATGGGAAGAAGGCGCCGAATATTCCATCCATCCGGCGGGACTGATGCACGGCCTGCGCTCCCAAACAAGCGCCGACGGATTAGACATAGTAAACCGGAGCTATACGCAATCGGAACCGAACTATTCTTCTATCCGCTGGAAAATGACTTCCACAGAAACAGACGGAGAAAAACGCTACGTCTTTACCAACGCCCGAACACAAAAAGTCCTGACCATAGAAACTTGGAACCCCGTAGCCGGCGAAGATGCGGAAGTTACCGCCTGCGCGCATACAAAAAATATCGCCTACGACCCGGAAAACGACAGTCAGCATTTATCGGTCGCCTTTGTAGAGAACATCGTTTCCGGAGATACGATCACGCAAGTCTTCACGATCGGCAACAGCGACAAGCACCGGCTGGATCACTTCGGAAAAACAACGCATGGCTCCAAAATCGGAAACACATACAGCACGGCAACAACCATTCCGGCTACGCAAAAATGGACGCTGACCCTGGAAAAAGGAGCGGAAACAGCAATCCGGAACACTCCACTCCCCAAACCGGCAATATATGGCGAACATGAAATGCTGTATATGAAAAATCTGCCGAATCAGGCGTTAGTCAGGGTCTATGACATTTCCGGTCGTCCGGTAAAAACACAGAAAGCGAATAGCAAGGAAATCCGCATCCCTATTGCAGCCGGATTATATATCGTAAAGGTTTCGGGACAACCGGCAAACAAAGTAATTGTACACTAATGTAATGTTAATTCTGTCATTGCGGGCTTGACCCGCAATCCCCTGTAAATCCAACTCGTTTTTCAGGGCTTCCCGCGTCAAGCGCGGGATGACAAAATAAAATTTACTTAACACTAATAATATGAGCATAAAGAAATTTTTATTAGCGCTCCTGTTTGCCTCAGCGATATTGCACGGCAGGGCGCAGGACTATCAATTGGTTTGGAGCGACGAATTTGATTACGAAGGCGCACCCGACACAGCAGTGTGGCGTCACGAACGCGGCTTTGTGAGGAACAACGAATATCAATGGTATCAACCGGCCAACGCTTCGGCGTCCGGCGGCGTCCTTACGATAATCGCCCGAAAGGAAACAGTTCCCAATCCGCAATACAAAGCCGGAAGCGGCGACTGGCGAAAGAATCGCCGGTTTGCCGAATACACTTCTTCGTGTATCAAGACCGTCGGGACAAAGGAGTTTCTCTACGGACGCTTTGAAGTCCGCGCGAAAATACCAACGGCGTCCGGTGCATGGCCTGCCATCTGGACGCTGGGAAGCACGATGCATTGGCCCTCCTGCGGCGAAATCGACATCATGGAGTATTACCGGATAAAAGACGTTCCCCACATTTTGGCAAACACGGCGTGGGGAACAGACAGGCCATATACCGCCAAATGGGATACGCAAACCGTCCCGTTTTCAACGTTCACGGACAAAGACCCCGACTGGGCAAACAAATTCCACGTCTGGCGCATGGATTGGAACAAAGAAGCCATTCGCCTGTATTTGGATGATGAGTTGTTAAATGAAACGCTGCTGAAAGATACGCAAAACGGCCCGTTAGGCGATTACAAAAATCCGTTTAAGCAACCGCATTACATCCTGCTCAATCTGGCCGTCGGCGGCGATAACGGCGGAACTCCCGACGACAGCGCTTTCCCGTTGAAATATGAGATTGATTATGTCAGAGTATATCAAGAATCTTCCCGCGAAAACATCCTTAGCATTATCCGAAAAGTAAACGACCGCTGGCAATCCGCCCATCCCGAACCGGCAAATGCTTTTTGGCATTCCGCCGCCTATCATTCCGGCAATATGGCTGCATGGTTTGCCACCGGTGATGAAAATTACCGCCGCTACTCCGAAGCATGGGCCGAGCACAACGAATGGAAGGGCGCAAAAAGCGACAATAAACGAACATGGAAATATTCATACGGAGAAACCGACGAACATGTCCTTTTCGGCGACTGGCAAATCTGCTTCCAAACGTATATCGACCTCTACAATCTGCAACCGGAAGAGCGTAAAATAGCCCGGGCAAAAGAAGTAATCGAATACGAAATGACTACTCCCAACAAAGATTATTGGTGGTGGGCGGATGGCCTCTACATGGTTATGCCCGTGATGACCAAACTGTATAAAATAACCGGCAATCCTTTATATACGGAAAAATTATACGAGTATTTTTCGTATGCTAAAAAGCTGATGTACGACGAAGAGGCTAAACTCTTTTACCGCGACGCCAACTATATTTTCCCGAAACACAAAACAGAAAGCGGTAAAAAAGACTTCTGGTCGCGCGGAAACGGCTGGGTCTTTGCCGGACTGGCAAAAGTATTGCAGGATTTGCCTGCCGACGATGCTCACAGGGAAGAATACAGGCAGGTATTCCGGGAGATGGCAGAAACCTTGAAACAATCGCAACAAACAGAAGGTTACTGGTTGCGCAGCCTGCTGGATGAAACGCAGGCGCCCGGATATGAAACCAGCGGCACGGCATTTTTTACTTACGGCTTCCTTTGGGGAATAAATACCGGTATTCTGGACAAAGAGGTGTATTCGTCCGTTGCAGGCAAAGGCTGGAATTATCTGACAACAGTTGCCTTACAGCCGGATGGAACGGTAGGCTACATTCAACCTATCGGCGAACGGGCCAGCCAGCATAAAAACGTGAACGCTCAAACCACTGCCGATTTTGGCGTAGGCGCGTTCCTCTTGGCGGCCTGCGAGATGTTGAATTACAGCAATAGCAGCGACCGCGACCGCTGGACCGGCTTGGCCTATCGCATGGCTGCCCCTGTGTTGAGCAACATGAGCCGGGGCGAATTGAAAAAGAACATGCAGGTAGAGGTCAGTCCCACATGGGACGGTCGCAACAAGGAGGTAACGTATATGGAATGTTTCGGGCGATTGATGTCCGGCATTGCACCTTGGCTGTCGCTCCCCGGCGATGATACGGAAGAGGGTAAACAACGAAAACAGCTGCGCGAATGGGCATTGAAAAGTTATGCCCATGCCGTTGACCCGCAAAGTCCCGATTATCTCTTGTGGCGCAACGAAGGTCAGCCTCTGGTGGACGCCGCCTACATTGCGAGCAGTTTCTTGCGGGCGCCCGAACAACTTTGGAAACCGTTGGACAGTGTGACTAAACAGCGTTACATCGCCGAATTTCAACAGTTGCGCCGCATCGACCCGCCCAACACCAACTGGCTGCTGTTTTCGGCCATGATAGAAACCTTCCTGATGACCGCCGGCGCTCAACACGACATGTACCGCATCCATTCGGCCATCCGTAAAATAGAGGAATGGTATGTCGGCGACGGCTGGTATTCCGACGGCGAGCATTTTGCTTTCGACTATTACAACAGTTATGTGATTCAACCCATGTATGTACAGGTGTTGCAGGTATTGGTTGACAAAAAAATAAAGTTACGCGACAAGAGTTTGGAATCGGTGGCGAAAAACCTCGACAAGGCTAAAAAACGGATGCAACGCTACGGCATGATACTCGAACGGTTGATTTCGCCCGAAGCCGCATTTCCCGTATTCGGACGTTCGATGACCTACCGTTTGGGCGTGTTTCAACCGCTGTCGTTACTGGCTTGGAAGGAATATCTGCCGAAAGAATTGCCCGAAGGACAGGTTCGCAATGCCTTGACCGGCGTCATGAAACGCATGTTTTCCCAAGAAGGAAACTTCAATGAAAAAGGCTTTTTGCAGTTGGGGTTTGCCGGTCATCAGCCCGGTTTGGCAGACTGGTACACCAACAACGGAAGCATGTATCTGACCTCCGAAGTCTTTTTACCGTTGGGATTACCGGCAAGTCATTCGTTCTGGACAGCTCCTCCCCAAGACTGGACAGCTAAAAAAGCATGGAACGGCAAAAGTTTTCCGAAAGACCATGCAATACAAGAATAGTATATCACGTTATAAATTTTTAATTAAAAATAATATGAGAAAAACAGTATCGATCTTAGGTTTTGTAGCGTTAAGCGCTATGTGGGTACATGCCCAAACGCCCGAATGGGAAAATCCCGAAATATTCGGCGTCAACA